>CAZVMA010000357.1:0-3138 GCA_964628545.1 uncultured Pseudomonadales bacterium
CGACTACACCGCCTTCATGTACCTGGGCGAGCTGATCGAGTTCGGCGAGACCGATACGGTGTTTACCCGGCCGACGTCGAAGCTCACCGAAGACTACATCACCGGTCGCTACGGCTGATCGGGTGCGTGCGCCAGCGCAGCGCTGGCGCGGGTTCGTCCGCCAGCCCTGGGTTGTTCTGTGGTTGCTGTCCCCCGTGTGGAGATGTCCACCGGCACCCCCTACCATGGCCATCTTTCGACTGGCAGGAAGCACAGGACATGACGACGTTGGCCGATCGGGTAGCGCTGGTCACCGGTGCCGGACGCGGCGTAGGGCGCGCAGCGGCGATGCGGCTGGCAGCGGCTGGGGCGCGCGTGGTGGTGAACGACCTGGACCCGACCCCGGTCGCGGAAACGGTGGCGCTGATCCGCGCCGCGGGCGGCGATGCGATCGAGGCCGCTGGCGATATCACTGCTGTCGAGCAGCCTGAGCGGCTGATCGCGGCCGGCGTGGCCGCGTGGGGCAGTCTCGATATCGTCGTCAACAACGCCGGCTACATCTGGAACGGCGCCATGCACAACCATGACGACGCTCAGTGGCAGGCCATGCTCGACGTCCACGCGACGGCGCCGTTCCGCATCCTGCGCGCTTGGTATCCATGGCTGAAGGCGCAGGCGCAGAGCGAATCCGCAAGCGGTACCGGCCCGATCTGCCGCAAGGTGGTGAATGTGTCCTCGGTGTCCGGCACGCGCGGCGCGGCGACGCAGATTGCGTACGCGACGGCCAAGGCTGCCGTTCTTGGGCTCACGCGCACGCTGGCGAAGGAATGGGGACGGTACAACGTCTGCGTCAACTGCGTCGCGTTCGGGCATATCGAAACGCGGCTGACCCAGCCGTATGACGGCGATCCGCCTCGCATCGCCGTCGGCAACCGGGATCTGCGCGTGGGTCTCACCCACCAGCAGATAGACGCCGTTCGCGCTGCCTCGCCGCTCGGTCGATCGGGGCGCCCGGAGGACGGTGCTGGCGCGATCTATCTGCTGTGCCTGCCAGAGTCCGATTTCATCACTGGCGAAGTGCTGACCTGCTCGGGCGGCGCGTGAGCTTTTTCCCGGACCGCAGCCGCCGTCAGCGTGTGCTGCGGCTTGGGCTGCCCATCATGGGCGGCATGTCGACCTACACACTGCTGGAGCTGCTGGACGTACTGTTCGTCGGCTATCTGGGCACCGTCGCGCTCGCGGCAGTCGGCATTTCCATCTTCGTCACGTTCGCCTATCTGGCGCTGTTTGGCGGCGTATCCATCGGCGTGCAGGCCCCGACCGCGAGATTGGTCGGCGCTGGCGACACGAAGGATCGGGTCCGGTTTCTGCGCGCGACGTTGCTGCTGGTCATCGGCTCGATCCCGTTCGGGGCGCTGCTGCTCGGCTATTGGGCCGAAGCCCTGCTCGGTTTCATGAGTAATGACCCGGACGTCATCAGTGCGGGTGTGCCGTATCTGCAGTGGTCGTTTGCCGCCGGCGTGTTCCTGACCCTGAACAACGCCTTCATGGGGTACTGGAACGCGACTGACCGGCCGAGTCTGTACCTGCGCGTGGTGCTGCTGCAGGCGGCGGTGAAGGTGCCGCTGAACCTATTGCTGATGTTCGGCTGGAGCAGTGTGCCGGCGTTTGGTCTCGCGGGTGCGGGCATGTCCACCTGCGCGGCCGCGCTGGTGGGTACGCTTTATCATCTCGGCATGGCGGCCCGACACGCGCCGGGCTGGTGGCGCGGGCCGGTGTGGGCGCACATCGGCGTGGTGCTGCGGCTGCTGGGGCCGGCGGGCGCGCAGCAGTTCCTGGAAAACCTGGCGCTGGCGCTGATGTTTCGCGTCGTCGCGCTGATCGGCACCGCGGAGGTTGCCGCCTACACGGTGCTGGTCAACTTCATCGGTGCCGTGGGGTTGCCGGCCTGGGCCCTAGGTATGGCCGGCGCAACGCTGGTCGGTCAGGCGCTGGGCGCGCGCGATCCGGTCGGCGCGCATCGCTGGGCGTGGGATGTGGTGAAGATCGGCACTGGGTTGATGATTCTGCTTGGCGTGCCGTTCTGGCTGGCGCCGGAGGCGATCCTCGGGCTGTTCCTGCATGACCCGGATGTGCTGTCGGTGGCGGTCTGGCCGTGTCGGATTCTTGGCATCATGATCGGCGTGAATGGGCTCGGGTACATGTTCGCCAGTCTGTTGTACGGGGCCGGCGACGTGGCGCGCGTGATGTACGTGAATCTGGCCACCCAGTATCTGATTCTGTTGCCCGGCGCCTGGCTTGCGGGGGTGCATCTTGGCTGGGGCCTGCTTGGGGTCTGGTTGGTGCACCAGTTGGCGTTTCGCGCGGTCAATGCCGCGATCCTCACTGCGCTATGGCAGCAGCGCCGCTGGGCCGGCGTGCAGCTCTGGTAGGGCCGGCGTTTGCTTCGCGCCCGGCCGGGTGCCAGGCTACAGTTCGCACGCCGCAGAATTCACGCCGCAGAATTGAGGAGGGATCACGCCATGCAGGCCGACACGCCGCAAGCGCCACCGATCAGCTATGTTGACGGACTGGCGCGTCACTACGGTTCCATGGGCCACCCGCCCTATCAGTGGACGGTCAACGATACCGCCCCGCTCACGCCGCTCGCGAAGCCGCTGCGTGAGTGTCGGGTGACCTTGCTGACGTCAGGCGGCATCTCACTCTGCAGCATGCCGGGCTTCGACCCCATGGCGCGCAACGACCATCGGCTGGACGCCATACCGGCAGACGTCGGCTCGCGCGACTTCCAGATTCACGATGCCTATTACGATCACGCCGACGCGGACCGCGATATCAACTGCCAGTTCCCCATCGACCGACTTCGGGAATTGGTGGCCGAGGGCACGATCGGCAGTCTTGCGCCGCGTTTTTGGAGCGGCTTCATGGGCCGCATCTACAATCGCAGCAAGGTGCTGACCGAGTCTGGCCCGGCCTTCGCTGACGCGCTGGCAGAGGATGACGTCGATCTGCTGATTGCCGTACCCGCCTGACCGCTCGATCACCAGACCGTGGGTCTGGTCTGTCGGGTGGTCGAGGAGGCCGGCATTGCGACCGTTTGCGTGTCGACCGGCCGTGATCTGACGCTGCAGGTGCGGCCGCCGCGCAGTTTGTTCGTGA
>CAZVMA010000358.1:0-3126 GCA_964628545.1 uncultured Pseudomonadales bacterium
ACCGGTGTTGATGAACACGATGCGCGCCCGCGCGGCGTGGATGCACGCTTTGAGATTGACCGAGGTGCGCCGCTCTTCATCCATCACGCCAACCTTAATGGTGTTGCGCGCCAGGCCGAGCAGATCCTCAACGCGATCAAATACCTCGCAGGCAAAGCCGACTTCCTCGGGCCCGTGCATCTTGGGCTTCACGATATAGACGCTGCCCGCGCGCGAGTTGCGATACGGGCCTAGCCCGTTCAGATCGTGCAGCGCGCAGAACGTGGTAATCGCCGCGTCGAGCAGGCCCTCGGGAATCTCCTGACCATTCGCGTCCAGCACGGCATCGGTGGTCATCAGGTGGCCGACGTTGCGCACCAGCATCAGACTGCGGCCCGGCAGGGTCAGCGGGGCGCCATCGCGACCGGTGAAGGCGCGATCCGGCTGCAGGCGCCGCGTGATCGAGCCGGCCCCTTTCGCGACCACTTCCTCGAGATCGCCGCGCATCAGACCAAGCCAGTTGCCATAGACCACGCACTTGTCGGCGGCATCCACCGCCGCAACCGAATCCTCGCAGTCCTGAATGGTGGTAATGGCGGACTCGAGCACCACGTCCTTGACCCCGGCGGCATGAGCGGCACCGACGGGATGCTGACGATCAAGCTGAATCTCGATGTGCAGGCCGTTATGGCGCAGGAGAATCGCTTCGGGCTCGTCCTCGTTCACAAAGCCGACCAGCTGATCGGGGTCGACGAGACCCGTGCTGTTGCCGTCGTTCAGTATGACCCGCAGATCGCGGGTGCCGCTGCTGGCGCCATCCTGATACGGCGCCCCGATCGCGTAGGCAATGGCGTCCCGGTGGCTGGCGCCGACCAAGGGTACCACCTGGTCCAGAAACTCCGCCGCTCGGGCGACGACCAGCTCGCCGCGCGCCGGGTTGTAGCGCGCGCCTTTTTCGCGGCCCGGCGTTTCCGGGATGATGTCGGTGCCGTACAGCGCATCGTAGAGGCTGCCCCAACGCGCGTTCGCGGCATTCAGGGCATAGCGCGCGTTCATGACCGGCACTACCAGCTGGGGGCCGGCGATGCGCGCGATCTCGTCGTCGACGTCCGTTGTTTCAATCACGAAGTCCGCCGGCTCGGGCAACAGGTAGCCGATCTCCTGCAGAAACGCCTTGTAGGCCGGCGCATCGAGCGCCTGTCCGCGTCGGCTGCGATGCCAGTTGTCAACCGCGGCCTGCAGCGCGTCGCGTCGCTCGAGCAGCGCCCGATTCTTCGGCACGAGGTCAGCGAGCATGGCGGCGAAACCCGACCAGAAAGCCGCCGGATCAATGCCCGTGCCCGGCGCAATGCGCTCGGCGACCAGGGTATCCAGTTCCGCAGCGACCCTCAGGCCACTGCGATCCACGCGTCCGGATGCGCTCATGCCATATTCTCCCGTTGATCAGACTGTCGCCCGGGGATCAGACGGCCGCGCATGACGGCAACCTGAAAGCGACAAAGCAGTGCAGTATAGGGGTTTCGCTGCAGGCTGGGACAGGTTGGCCGACGCCCGGTTATAGTCGAGTGGCTGGCTTCGCGCGCACGCATTGCGACAGATCACACGCCAAGCCGCAGTCAGCCTGTCAGGGCCGACACGCATTCAGCGCCGATGGGGGACACCATGAGCATCATGAAATATCCAATCTTCCAGTACGCTTACGTGGTGCAGGACCTGGAGGCGGCCTGCCGGCAGTGGCACGCGCTGACCGGGGCCGGGCCCTTCTTTATCTCGCCACACCACGTGTCGCCGGACCACCTGTACCGGGGGCAGCCGTCGCAGGCCGACCTGAGCTACGCCTTCGGACAGGCCGGGCCCGCGCACATCCAGCTGATCCAGCAGCACAACGACGCGCCGTCGGTCTATCGCGAGATGATTGCGTCAGGGCATCAGGGCTTCCACCACGTCGCCATACTGCCGCCGGATTTCGAGGCCGAAAAAGCGCGGTTCGAGGCGCTGGGCTTTCCTGCCGTGACCACGCTGACGTCGGCGGCGCGGGTGGCCTACATGGACACGCGGCCCGCGCTCGGCTGTTTCGTTGAGCTGTACGAAGACAACGCGCCGCTGCGCGCAACGTTCGCACGCTGGCAGGCGATTCACGACGCGTGGGACGGCGTGACGGACCCGATCAGGCCGGCTTGACCGGCCCAAATAGAGCAGCGTGACCGCTGGGGCGGATGCCTAGCCCACCGACCCGAACACCACCTCCGGGAATCCGGCATCCACCGACTCGCGCAGCTTGTCGTAATAGACGTTTGCGCCACCGAAGTAGATCAGCACGCGCGGCTTCCGGGACGCGAGGTTTGCGCCCATCATCCAGGAGTGCACCTTGTCGCCCTGCGCCATCAGCGTCTGCCGATGGATGTCGGCCGTGTGCGCAACCCATGCCTCTTCCGCGTCGGCCTTCGGGTCGCAGATTACATGGCCCTCGGCGCGCATCTTCTGCATGCAGTCCACGATGTACATGACGTTCTGCTCGATCGAGGTCGGCAGATTCGCGAACGGAGCCTGCGGCCCGGTGATCATGAACAGGTTCGGGAACCCCGCCACGAACACGCCCATGATCGAGCTGGACACGTCTTCCCACTTGTCGCGCAACAGCAGCCCGTCTCGGCCGCGGATGGGCAACGCCTCCTGCGCGCCCGTGTAGGCCTGGAAGCCGGTGGCCAGCACAATGATGTCGAACTCGTAATCCTGCTTAGTGGTGCGGATGCCGGTTTCGGTAATGGCCACAATCGGCTCGCGCTCATTGATGTCGACCAGCTTCACGTTGTCGCGGTTAAACGTCGCAAAATAACCGTGATCAAGGGGCGGCCGCTTGGCGAAGAACGGGTAGCCCTTTGGCGTCAGCATGTCGCGGACTTCCGGGTCCTTCACGCTCTCCAGCATCTTGCGCAGCACGAACTCGCCGACGATCTGATTCGATTCGGCATTGGACAACAGGTCGTCAAACGTCTCGAAGACAAAGCGGAAACTGCCGCGCGGCCAGTGCTCTTCCAGCACCCGCTGCACCTCATCCGGTGGCGTATCGGCGATGGTCCGGCCGACCGGGCTGTCGAAGGCCATGCCGAACACGTAGCGCGCAGGACCATTGGTCGCGATCTGCAC
>CAZVMA010000359.1:0-3125 GCA_964628545.1 uncultured Pseudomonadales bacterium
GATCACCGGCCAGTGAAAAACACCGTTACGACGGCGAAACCCAGCATCAGGTGACCCTGAGCAAGCCGTTTTCCATGGGACGCACCGAGGTGACTCAGGGAGAGTGGAAAAAAGTCATGGGTACTGAACCATGGAAGGCAGGACGTATCGCCTGCCGACGGAAGCCGAGTGGGAATACGCCTGCCGTGGCGGGACCCAAACGGCCTTCAGTTTCGGCGATGACGAGGCGGACCTGGAGAAGTATGCGTGGTTTTCTGCAAATGCATACAAAACCAAAGAGAAATACGCGCACCGGGTGGCACAGAAGCTGCCGAACTCGTTTGGTCTGTACGACATGCACGGGAATGTGTGGGAGTGGTGTCGTGACTGGTACGATGCGAAATACTATGCCGCCGCACCTGATCAGGACCCTCCGGGCCCCAGCTCCGGGTCCTTTCGCGTGTTGCGTGACGCCTCCTGGTTCCGGGAGCCGATCAGCGTTCGCTGTGCGTCCCGCTTCTTCAACGCTCCGGTGGAACGTCTCGGCAGCTTTGGATTTCGTTTGGGGTTGGAGTAGTTTTTGCCGAGTCTCTCCTCTGCGATTTCTGCGATCTGCCCACATTACGGAACGCGCAGCGTGGCGAGCGAGATTGAAATTCGGGCCTTCACCTTGTCATACCACTCCTCATCTTCCGGTCCCTGCATAATCGCCGGCCCATGGTATGCGTTTGGTCAGTGGCCAGCCGCCGATGCGGTCGAAGATTTCACGCCGGAATGCGAGACTGGCGTGGAAGCGCCCGGTGGCGTCCTCCTGCGTCAGACGTCCGGTGTAACTGCTGAGCACGAGCGATGTACTGGTCAGACGGGACTCAGAGTTTGGCCTGTTGAGAGATGGCGAAATCTGCTCGATCAGGCCCTGGGCCGATGCGAATCCGCTGCCGCCGTGCGACTTGCGATCGCGTCAACGCAGTGCGGGCGGGTTCGCCGAACGAGCGTCGAAGTCGTCGAACGGAACCCGCCACACGACCGAACCGCCCCGTGTCGCAGCCCCGGAAATGTTTTCCGAAAATGCTTGAAATCGCACAAAAAGTTCGGTGAATTTTCATCTATTCGCAGTGCAATCAAAGTGACGACGTGCTGAGCAGTTTTGCAGGTTCAGGCTTTGAACCCGACGCTGCAGCAGATGGCGGGGTCGCGCAGGATTTCTGGGATTCGTAGCTTGCCAGAACCCCGCAATTGACGAGCGTCGTCGTGGAGCGTTAAGAGCGGAGGTTGCCTGTGGAGACTTTGCTCTGGGTGTTGCAGTGGGTCGTGTCGCTGGTCGGCGTTGGAGCCTACCTTGTCCTGGTGTACCACTGCTTCAGGGAGTACGGGGCGTGGAAAGTCATTATTGGATGGTACTGGTTGAGTACGGCCCTTCACCGAGAAGGCTTCAGGAACTGGGCTTTCTTTCTCTTCCCGCCCGGATATTTGCTCTTCTTGATCTTCGCTGGCAGCAACCGGTGGCAGAATTTGAAAACCCCGCTCATTGTCTTCGGCCTGTGTGTGCTCGCTGCGACAGTCTTCCAGCGAGCGCGGCTGGGTAACTGGGCGTGGCCGAATTCAGTTGGACGTGCCGGTGCTGTTGTAACGCAGCAGGTTGCAACGCAGGCTGATTTGCCCACCAAGGAAAGTGCGCCGGCTGCGGCAAATGCTGGCGAGTACAAAGAAGTGGTCAACACGATCGGAGTGCAACTGCTGCTGATTCCGGCAGGAACCTTCAATAGTGGCTCGCCGGCCAGCGAAAAGGACCGCATGGACGACGAAACTCAGCATCAGGTGACGCTGACGAAACCGTTTTACATGGGCCGCACCGAGCTGACTCAGGGACAGTGGAAGAAGGTCATGGGAACGGAACCATGGAAGGGTAAGAGTTTTGTTAAGGAAGGCGACGACTATCCGGCCGTTGACGTCAGCTGGGGTGACTCAGTGGAGTTCTGCAAAAAGCTAAGTGCGATGGAGGGTAAGGTTTACCGACTTCCGACGGAAGCGGAGTGGGAATACGCCTGCCGCGGCGGGACCCAAACGTCGTTTAGTTTCGGGAACGATGAAGCGATATTGAGCAGGTATGCCTGGTATGATGGAAACCTTGGGTGGCGCAGGAGATACGCGCATCGGGTCGCCCAGAAGCTGCCGAACCCGTTTGGTCTGCATGACATGCATGGCAATGTTTGGGAATGGTGCAGCGACTGGTTTGGCGATTACCCATCCACCCCGCTCACAGATCCTCGCGGTCCAGACTCCGGGTCTTTTCGCGTGAGTCGTGGCGGCTCTTTCGGCTTAGAACCGGACAAAGCTCGTTGTGCGCTGCGCAACTACGACGCTCCGGAGAGCCGTTGCAGCGACTGCGGATTTCGTTTGGTATTGGAGTAGTGGTTGTACCGAATCTTTCTTCTGCGATTCGGACTCTGTTACTCTGATGCGATTCCTGCGATTTGTCCTTAATGCGTCGTGCGCAGCGTGCCGCGCGAGTTTGAAACTTTGGCCTGCACCCTGTCATACCACTCCTCATTTCCGGTTCCTGCATGAACACCTGCCCGTGGTACGCGTTCGTCCGGCCCTTGCTGGAGATGTGCGAGGGACCAGCCAGCTGAGACGGGTCGCCTGGAGTGTTGATCACGTGCAGCCGTGCGATCAGTTGCTGGTCGCAGTCGCCGCGGTTGGTCAGTGGCCAGCCCCGGCCCTCCGAGATTTATCGCTTTGGGCCATCAACAGGTTTGGCCGAATGGGCTGGCTTGCATTGAGCGAACGGAAGCAGAAGTGGCTGCCGAAGGCAGCAACTGTGCCGGATGGAGCCGGGCACAGTTGGGTTCAGAGAACCTGTGGACGGTATCTCTCAGGCCATAGGGGTTGCTTTCCGGCAGAGCCCAGTACTTCTGAGAGACACTGGGGGATACATCAGGGTCAGGCGGTTGTCGCGAGGCTTTTCGTGGCGTTGCAGACTGTTTCAGGACTGCAGGCGACGACATTGGCGTCCATCATTATCCATGTCAGTCGTCGATAACCTTCCAGCGGATGCACATCGTGACACCTGGTGATTGCCTGCTTTTCATTGTCGGTCAGTCAGTTTGGGTCATCCATATTATTCTGATCTAACGACAGCGGCA
>CAZVMA010000360.1:0-3111 GCA_964628545.1 uncultured Pseudomonadales bacterium
CAACCCCAGCGCATCGGCTAGGGAGACCAGAAAAGCCTGCTCGGCCGCATTGCGCTGACCGTCGGCGTCACAGACACCCACGGCAAGCTCGTAGGCCAGCTGTCGCAGCCCAGGGTCAGTCAGCGCGGCGGCCGCAGACGCCAGGCTGGTGCGCTTCAGCAGCACGTCCTGATACACGGCGGCCAGATTGATGTCCTCGCCCGCCACCGATTCGGCCACGCGCCGAATCTCCGCGCGCTCGAGATCGTCTTTGCCGCCGTCCGCGAAGGCCGCCATCAGCGCAATGGCCAGAATGGCCGTCTGTTCAGTCTTATCCAAGAGCACCTCCCGCGAGATTGAAGTTGTCGAAGCGATTCACCGCGCGTCCTGCAGCACCATCATCAAAAAGCCGGTAAACGCGGCGTTGTTGATCGACAAGCGCGGGTCGACCTGCAGCTTGCACGCATCGATTGCCGCCCGATAGCCCGCGTAGAACGCCCATGAGGGCCGCGGCTGGTAGACCAATCCTTCGAGCTCCAGAAAGCGCAGAATGTTCCGCGTCGTGGTGGGTTTCACGAACAATTCCGTCTCCGGGCGCAGATAGAACGGAACGATGGTGATGAGGCTCCATTTTCCGAGCTGATGCGCGACCAGCAGATCCAGCACCTGATTGAAACCGCTCTCGGCGTCGCCGTGCAGCAGCGCACGGAAGCCTTCGGCAAGCCAGGCCCGCTCTTCGCGCGACAGCCCGCGCACCAATTCGCGGAACCGCGGCTTCTCGAACAGCGACACCATGGAGGACCGGCTGACCAGCTTGACGATGGCCTCGAGCACTGCGGACTGTCGCGAAAAGCGCGCCTCCGACAGCGCAGTCCGGGCTTCTTCCGTGCGTCGGTCTATGCGGTGACGCTTGCCGATGGCGGCCAGCTCGGGGCTGGCAAATCCCTCTGGGTAAGCGCGCAGAAACTCGGCTTCGGCTAGGCGCAGTCGATCGATCCGCATTTGGGACGTCCTCAGCTTTTCTGGCCCCGGCGGGCCCCGCTCGCCCGCGCACGCGTGGGCCGCTTTCGGCTACCGAGTTTCTCATAGACGCGTTCCGCATCGGCGCGAAACCCCGGTCCGCGCCGAAACGTCGCGATGCGCTCGCGGGCGGCGCGCGCTGCCGTCTCGTGGTCAACGAGCCGCGCGGGATAGTCCAGTGCCAGCAGCGGCGCGCGCCACGGCTCATGGATCAGCGGGGCAGGCACGTCGCACAGCTCAGGCACAAACTGGCGAATGAACGTGCCCTCGGGGTCGTGATCAAACGATTGTTTCACCGGATTGTAGATGCGCAGCGTATTGATGCCGGTGACGCCCGACTGCATCTGGAACTGACTCCAATGGATGCCGGGCTCGTAATCGGTGAACAGACCCGCCATGAATGGCGCCGTGCGACGCCAGTCGAGCCACAGGTGGTAGCTGGCAAAAGCCACCAGCATCGCGCGCATGCGAAAGTTGATCCAGCCGCGCTCGTGCAGCGCCCGCATGCAGGCATCGACCAGCGGATAGCCCGTATGACCCGAACACCACGCAGCGAACCGCGCGTCATCGAACTCCGCCTCGCGCATGCCCTCGAAGGCAGGATGCATGCAGCGGAACTCGAGCGACGGCTGCTGCTCGAGCTTTTGCACGAAGTGACAGCGCCAGGCCAGCCGCGCGCGAAACGCTGCCAGATTCCGGCGCTCGGCGCCCACCGCGCCGGGATCAGCCGCGAGCGCCGCCATGCGGGCCGCGGCGGCCTGATCGACCTCACGCACCGACAGGGTTCCCCACGCGAGGTGGGCGCTCAACCGGGAGCAGTGCTCGTGCGACGCGCCGGGCTTGGATATGGCCTGCATGTAGCCGGTCACGCGCGAGCCCAGAAAATCTTCCAGGAGCGCGCTGCCCGCCTTGCGTCCGCCGGTCTGCACCCGCGGGGTCGGGGCGCCAAAACGCGGATCATCGAGCGCCGGCAGCGGGTCGCCCGACACGGCCGCAAAGGTGAGCACTGGCACCGGCAGCACCTGAGCGCGCATGGTCGCGTCACGCTGCGCCGACCAGGCGTCGCGGGTCGCCAAGCGCCGCACGACACCATTCGACGGAAACTCACGCCAGGTTACGCCCTCGGCGCGACACCAGCGCTGTACCGCTCGATCGCGAGCGAAGGACCAGCCGTTACCGGTCTCCTCGTGCGACCACAGCGTGAACGCGCCGAGCTCGGCCCGCAGCCGGGCGAACACGGCTTCCGCGGCACCCGAACGAATCACCACAGCCCCGCCCAGCGGCCGCAAAGCTCCATTGATGTCCGCCAGACAGTCACGGATGAACTGCCAATGGCGGGACGAACTGTCGGGCTGCCGCCACAGCTCAGGCTCGATGATGTAGAGCAGCACAATCGGCCCGCGTGCAGCTGCCGCCACCAGGGGCGCATGATCCTCCAGGCGCAGGTCGCGCTTGAGCCAGACCACGCCGATGCCCGCATCGGCGGGACCAGCAGCGGTTACCGCATGTGCGCCCGAATTTTCCCGCACAAACGCCTCTTCCAACCTGAGAATGACCAATCTGAGAATGGCTAATCTGAGAATGAGATGCACCAATCTGAGCCCGCTTGGGGCCCGACCCCCAGCCCTTGCGCATTGTTTCCCCGCCAGCGTCGCGCGCCTGTCGCTACGACTGTGACGTCGATCCCGCGTAGATACCTCTGGCCGGGTACCGCGATTGCGCACCGTGATGGCAACGTGCGCACGAATTGCATATGTTGAACGGGTCGCCCAAGCGCAGCTTTCACACCGCCGCCGTGCCCACATACGAAACCAAATGCGCTTCGAAAGGCCTGCCCAACGCGGAAGGGCGCGCGCGCAAATGGCCGCTGCCCGCCCTGTTCCTGTTTGGCGCAATTTCGCTGCTCCCCGGCTCCCTGGTAGCCGACTCGCTGGCATTCGACGACGACGGCGCGTCAGCACCCGGCAGCAGCGCGAGCGGCTACTACGCGACCGAGGACGACGACTACAGCTGCAGCCCGTTACGGGCGCATCTGGCTGCGGACGGCGTCGGCACCCTGACCCACGTCAGCGCCAAAGCCATCGCGGCCTGCCAGCGCATCCAGCGACTCGC
>CAZVMA010000361.1:0-358 GCA_964628545.1 uncultured Pseudomonadales bacterium
CGGCCGCGGCGGGATCGAGCTCGACCAGATGCGACGCGGCGTTGTCTGCGTTGTATTCCGGCAGCAGGTGCCTGCGATTCGAGGTTGCGTAGATCAGGATATTACCGGCCGCCTTGAACACCGAGCCTTCCAGGGCGCTCTTCAGCGCCTTGTAGCCCGCATCGTCGGCCTCGAACGAAAGGTCGTCGCAGAACACGATGAACCGATAGGGCAGCGCGCCCAAGGCGGCCGCAATACCCGGCAGCCCCGCCAGATCGGTCTTGCCGACCTCAACCAGACGCAGCCCCCGATCGGCAAAGCGATTCAGCAGCGCGTGCACCAGCGACCCGAGGGTGGAGTTCAACGCGCGAGACCCGGT
>CAZVMA010000361.1:378-3086 GCA_964628545.1 uncultured Pseudomonadales bacterium
GCAGCGCGTGCACCAGCGATGATTTGCCGGTCCCGCGCGCGCCCCAGAGCAGCACGTTATTCGCCGGCAGCCCATCGAGAAACTGACGCGTATTGAGCTCGATGGCGGCCTTCTGGTCATCCACGTGCTGCAGATCATCCAGGCCGACATCGTCCAGATCCGCATGCGCGCGCAGCGCGCGGCCCATGCCGGTATCCGTCCAAGCTGCCGCGCGGGCAACATGCCAGTCCACGGATTCGACAGCGGGCACAACCTGCAGCAAGCGGTCGATCAGTCTGCCGGCATCGCGCGCCAGCGCAGAGAGGGTTTCGTCCATGTTCTCGTGTTCAGCTTTGCGGACTTCGGTGTAATCCGCTTCGGCGCGCATTCTAGCTCAGCCCGGCGCCAGCGACCGCGGATCAATGGCGCAGGCAGCGAAAAGCTGCTGCCAGGCTTTGGCATGTGCAACGACCGCCTGCCGGGTGCGCGCCCACTCGCTCTGCGGATTTCCTGGATCCACCACCTCGGCGCGCCAATCGAGAAACGCCTGCGGCGCGACCGGAAGCAGGGCATCACCGAGCGCGTTCAGGGCATCGACCCAGGCGGCATCGCGCTGCTGCGAGGCGGCCAGCATCGGCTGCAGGGCACCAACGTAGAATCGCGCGAAAACATTGCCGAGGTAACGGCTGCGTGGCGTCGATCGACCTTGCGGGCAGACGCGGGAGGCGGCGTCGGTGATGACGCCAGCGGCGGTGTCGAGCACCCGTCGCTGCACGGCCCAGCCCGCGCGAGCAGGGCCGATATGGCTCGCGCGCGAGAGCTCGCCCAGCACATCTTCCAGCGCCACCCCATCGAACCCGGTCGGTGTCGGCTGCGACAGCGCACGTTGCTGGTCCTGCAGACTGCGCAACAGGTAGGCGAAGTCGCCCGAGCCCGCCGGTCGCGAACGCCCTGCGGCGATGCGAAATTCGTCGCTGCCGAGCGTGGCGTTCCAGAACAGGCGCGGCAGATCGCTGCGTTTTTCCGCCATCAGCGCCGCCACCCAGGCCGGGGCATCGCGGCACGCGGCCGCCACCCGCAACCACTCGACTTCGTAAGCCAGGCGCTGACTGGCGCGCTGTGTGCGTCCCAGCGGGCTGTTGCGGTAGCCAATCAAACCGCCGAGATCACACCCATGCGCCTGCAGGAACTCGAGCCCATCCACCGAATGCGGCGCAACCGTCAGAACCAGCGCGCGTCGGGACGGCCAGGGCGTTGCTGACGGCGCCGAGGCTGCTGGGCGCTCATCGGATGCCGCCATTGCGCCGACCGGTTGGTCCAGCACCCCGGCCAGTCGTTCCAGATAGGTCGCGCCCGCGGCATCAAGCTGGTTCAGGTCGAGTACGTCATTCGCGACGTCCGAATTTGCGTCCCCCTCCTGACCGGCAGCGACGTCCGCCGGGCGCGAGGCATACACAGCCAAAGCCACCAGCGCGATCAAAAGCAAACCGGCCAGACCCGACCGGACCACCATCGACCGGGCGCCCGTCAGACCAGCCATTCCCGCCGCACGGCTACGACTTCGGCGTCTACCAGGGTTTCGATGTCGCGCTCGATGCCGGTCAGCAGTTGTTCAACAACGCGCGCGCTTGCGGCCGCGGCAACGAATGTCCACTGCGCGCGGGCGTGATCGTCTGCCAAGTCGCTTTCGAACACAGCCAGATTGGGGTTGCGGCCAAAACGATCACGCAGCCCGGACAGCCGCTGGCGTTTGTCCTTCAGCGAGCGGCAACCGGCCAGGTGAAAATCAATGCAAAGAGAGGCGATGCTCACTCGCGGAGTTTGCCACGCCCGGTCGGCATGAGCGAACATCGAACCCGAGCGCCAGCGCGGGGGGGGACGCGCGCCGACGCCCGCACGCGCACGCCATCCGCAGGGGGAGACCATGCAGTTCAGTTTCTGGCCAACACCCAGCCAGCCGTTTGCGGACGTGCTGCGCCTCGCCCATCACGTCGAAGCCACTGGCTGGGACGGCATCTGGTATGCAGATCACTTCATGCCGAACGCGCCAGACACCAGCCCGCCTTGGCCCGAAGCGTGGGTCACCCTGTCAGCGCTGGGGGCGCTGGTGCCGCGTCTACGCATCGGCACCCTGGTGGCGGGCAATACCTATCGTCACCCCGCCGTGCTGGCCAAGATGGCCGGGACGCTTGACCACATCACCGCCGGCCGGGTGATTTTGGGGCTCGGCAGCGGCTGGCAGGAGAACGAGCACCGGCAATACGGCATTCCGTTCTACACGGTCGGCGAGCGACTGGCGCGGCTTGATGAGGCCTGCAGCGTGATTCGGGCCCTGTTTACGCAGCACCGGGCCTCATTCGCCGGCCGCTTCTACCAGCTGGAAGACGCCACGCTGGAGCCAAAGCCCGTGCAGCAGCCCCTGCCTCTGCTGATCGGCGGTGGCGGCGAACAGGTTACGCTGCGCATCACCGCTCGCCATGCCGATGCCTGGAACGTGTGGGGTACACCCGAGATCCTGCGCCAGAAGATGGCTGTCCTCGACCGTCACTGCGCCGAACTCGGCCGCGACCCCAAGACCATCCGACGCACCGCGGTGGCGCTCTTGTTCATGAGCGACGACCCCGCGTACCTGGAGCGCATGCGGGCAGCCCGCATCACCCAGCCACACCTGATCGGTACCGTGGACGAGATCCGGGCGCAGGTCGACGCCTACGCCGCGGTTGGCGTCG
>CAZVMA010000362.1:0-3073 GCA_964628545.1 uncultured Pseudomonadales bacterium
CCAGTTTGACCACACCAGTTTTCATCAGCCCGAGTTTCAACCGCTACAAAGCGGCTGATTTCAACGCCCTGAACCTTGGACCTTGGAGTTGGGCCTGATGAAACGCACGGTAGCCGTTCTCAGTCCTGAGCTAGCCGCAGCGGTCCAGCGAATGGTTCGCGAACAGGTAGCCGCGCACTCAACGCCAAGTGCTCGCCAGATGCCTGGCAACGTGGGTGCCACCTGGCTGATGCGTGCCGAGGCGGACATTGACCACGGCAACTACGGATCAGCTACACCGGTTTTCACCTCTGGCAGCGCTCAAGTGGCGAGTCGGAACAAGACCACTAACGCGATCGCACCGCATGAGCCCAACGCGACGCCGGTTTCGACGACCGTTTTCAACATGTCGGATCGCCTCATTAAGAACGACGACTATTTCCTGGCCACTCGCACCCAGGACGGCACTCTTATCGTCGTTGACGTCTACGCTCGCCCAGGCTGTGGCATGATCGCCAAGGTGAACACTGGTGGCATCACAGCCCGGAGCGGTACAACTGCCGGATCGGGCAGCGTGACAGCCCACAAGCTGGTTGGCACGACGATCACCACCACCGGCGAAACGATGACGGTTTACAATCTCAGCGACGCCGCGATTGCTGCCGATCGCTGGGTGCAGTGCAAACGTGAATGGTACACTGGCCACTGGTTCGTAGATTTTGAGGACTGCTAAACATGGCAACGAAGATTGAACGCTCGAACGTCACGATTGCAAGCGCCGCGACCACATCGGCAGCGGTGACGGTACCGCTCGACAAAACACCACTGGCGATCGTGACGCCAGCCGCTCTCACCGGCACCTCGTTCACGTTTGAAGTCTCAGACGATGGAGGCGTCACGTACAAACCGGTTTACAAGGAAGGCACAGCCTACAGCGTCAACGTGGGCACCAGTCGCCACATCGCACTGGATGAAACCGCTTTTAAGGCTACGATCGGTGGGCCAACGACGACACCGACGGTGCTCAAGGTTGTCAGTGGATCGGCTGAAGGTGCTGCCAGAACGCTTCAGATGGTTTTCGGGATCGTCTAAGATGCCAAACAAGCACGCAGCCGGTTGTCAATGTTGTGCGGAGGGTGAGTGTTCTCCGTGCGACAAGACGATCTCGAACGTCTCGGTCACAATGGGAAGCGAAACCGTTTCCTGGACGGTGAACAAAGCGATCAACGCGATCCCGAGCTGTTTGCTGCTGCTCACGCATTGCACCACGAAAACGGAGTACGACCTGCTTGATTACTACATCGATCATGCCTACGACGGGCGGATCGGTGATTGCTACCAAGGATTTCTGAACGGTCCGCGACCAGGCGAGCAGAACGGCTGCTGCAATGTCACCGAGCCACCGGGCCCAGGTGGTGGCGGCGGTCCTGGAGTTGGTGGTGGTGGTGGAGAAGGCGGAGGAGGCGGGCCTGGTGGTGGAGGTGGCCCAACACCTGCTAACACCTGCGTTCCGTGTGGAGTGATGGTCAAGCTGGATCCTGACCCAGTGACCGGCGACCCTGGATTTCCGTGCCAGTTCAATGAATACTGGATTTTGACGCAGAAGCTCGACGACCTGACGGCGAAAGTCAAAATCAGGGTTTGGGACGAGTACAGCGTAGAGCTGCGATTCGTCATTAACGGAGCGAATCAAGACGTTCAGTACAAGATCGCCCGCGACACCAGGTGGAGCGTCAAGCGTTACCTAATCTATTCACTGACCTCCTACTACAACTCCAACTGCTCGCTCGATTCCGATTGCCAAGTTCCTACTGAGGATTGCGGAGGCGAGCTTTCAGGCGAAGATTTTTACGGCCAGTTTCATTGCCAGCGCGGCTATCCATTTTTGGGCACCACAAACGAGGAATTCATTTCCTATCGCTACATGATGTGCGACGCAACGCCAACATGGAACGAGCTGACAACTTCGACCTACTGCCTCAATGAAGGCTGTGGGTTTCCCGATGTGTTCTGCGATCCAGAGGGCACGGTTTCAGATACCCAGTGGAACGCTAAACCGTACGGCGACCCAATATGCTTCGTTCATTACTGGGGCCCGCCTCAGATTCTTGATGATTTCAACGCGTTCCCGATTCGCACCGAATCCGGCAATTATCGTGATCCGATGTTTGGCGTACTGCCTGCCTTCAATGCTGCTGGTACCGATCCCGTTTTTCTCTGCAACCATGAAGTCATCGACGGCTACGGTCAGTTTATCAATAACGCGATGGAACCGACCCGATGCGATGAGGATTGTGGATCCTACCTCCTCTATCGTGCCTTCTACGCTGGCACGCTGAACAAGAGTTGCACAGCCATCTGTGGTGCTCATTCAATCGACTTTGCTGGCACACCTGAAGCAGCTCAGGACATCACCGCCGTCTTCGATGGTTGCCTGTTGACGCAATGCAGCGACACCGGATCAGCACCAGGAGCCGCTGACAACAAGTGCCAAATCTGGCGGTCTGAATGCTGCCTGGATTCAGCACCACCGGTCGACGTCACGGTACCAACCAGCAACAAAACGGCACCCAATACAATCACCCTCACCATCGCGTGCGCACCATGATCGAATCAACCTGCCCGCGATGCCGAGCTGTTCACCTCGCACCAGTACCGGTGACGCAGTTCGCCTGCTGCCCGAATGACGCGCCGGTTGTGGTCGATGTGTCACTCAAGCAGACCATCAGACGCACCGCCCAGCGTCATTTCGTTGAGAACCGAGCCGACCGGCCAGGCGATCACGTTGCCAGAATCATCAAGCACCATTTCGGCATCGATCCACCCAAAGGTTGTGGATGCCGTCGCGTTCAAAATGAAATGAACGCTCTAGGCTGGTCGAAATGCCTAGAGGACATCGACAGGCTAGCAAACGCTCTGGAAGCGAACGCCAAGCAGTTCGCATGGAACGTCACGCTGGCTGCTTCTGTTCGAGCCGTGGCGACCGGTGCTATACTTTGGCTCAACCCTTTCGATCCGTGGCGATCGATCATCCGTGAGGCTTGCAAGCGAACGAAAGACGATTGCGATGGCGAAAAAAAAGATGGCCGTCACA
>CAZVMA010000363.1:0-3071 GCA_964628545.1 uncultured Pseudomonadales bacterium
CAGGCTACCGGCCAGAAGTTTCTGGTCGCGCCGCACCGCTGAGCGGGCTAATGCAGACGCTGATGCCCACCGTGCGGGCGCTGCTGGCGGCGCTCGCCGTTGGCGCGCTGGCGTGGTGGTTGCGCAAGGGGCTGATCGAGCCCGATACCGTTGGCGCGCTATGTGCGTCGGCTGCCGCCCCGGTGTGGTGTGAGGTTCGGCACCTGCTGGTGCTGGGTTTCGTGCACAACGTCTACGGTTGGTTCAGCGTGGGCGCAGCGGTGCTGGCGCTGCCGCTGCGTTCACCTGTGCTAGCGGGTCTCGCCCTGGTGAGCGGCATGGTCGGCTGTGTGTTGTATCGCTTCGACCCTGCCGGCGCCGGGCTGCTGCTGGCAATCTTGATGCTGGGGCGGTCGCAAACGCCAGAGCTGGGTCAACGCGAGCAGGGCGCCAAAGCCTGACCACGCCAGCGCCCGCGGATTCTGCAATCCCTCGATTGCCACCCCGGCCAACGCGCAGACGCCGATCAGCGCAGCGAGCGTCTGTGCTTCCTGATGGAACGTCTCTGGCAGCCGGAATACGAACCGACGCAGCGCCAGCAGGGTGATCGGCAAGGCGATGACGGCGACCGGAAAATCGCGGTAGCGACCGTCCAATACCAGCCCCAGGCAGGCATAGGCGAAGCCGAAAGTGAACGCCAGGCGCAGCCAGGACAACGTTCGCGATTCGCCCGTATTCGCGTTCACCATCTCGTCACGCATTCCCGAACGGCACGCTGACGTTGCAAGCATCTGCGTCGCGAGACCGCCAGCCAGTAACAGGGCAAGGCTAACGGCGGCACCGGACTGCAGCCACTCGATGGTTGTCCGGTTGGCGGGCGGCAGGTACTGGATCAGCGCAGCCGCGCTGGCGCCGACTGCAAATCCGAAGGCGGCGCCAAAGCTGAGCGCGCCCGGACCGCGCGTGCCCTGCGCTCGCGCGATGAAGAGCGCGGCGAGCGCGCCAACCGCCAGCCCAAGGCACGGCAGCATGATCGAGGTTCGATCGATCGGACGCTCGATCACCGGTCCGGTGAGGGGAAACTTGGGTGCGCCGGCCACATCGAACAGTCCCCAATAGCCGCCTACCGTGCCTTCGAGCCCGCGCTTCCAGGGCTGATCAAACGCTTCGATCAAGTTGTAGGCAACGCCCTCTGTCTCTGCCCAGCCCACGAATTCGCGGACGAACCGGGCCGCCTCGACGCGGCCGGGGCGTGCGCTCTCGCGGGGTCGTCCCGCGGTGGGCCAACCGGTCTCGCCGATCATCAGCGTCCGACCCGGGAATGAGCCCTGCATGTCGGCGTACACCAAACGCACGTGCTGCAGCGCGGCGCGTACGCCCACCGGCTCGTTTTCCCAATAGGGCAGGATGTGGATGGTGATGAAATCCACGGCGTCCGCCAGCGCCGCGCCGGTGCGCCAGAACTCCCACACGTCTGCGTAGGTGACCGGGATTTCGCTTGCCGCCTGCGCCCGCAGCAGGATGTCGCGCAGGGCAGGAACGGTTTGTTCGTGGCGCAGCAGCACCTCGTTGCCGACCACTAAGGCGCGCACGACATCCGGGTGCGCGCGTGCGGCGGCAAGCCCGGCGGCAAGCTCGCGCTCGTTCTGCTCTGCGTCGCGCCCGATCCAGATCCCCTGCAGCACGGTCAGGCCGTGCGCGCGGGCGATCTCCGGTACCAGATCCATACCCTGGGTGCTGGAGTAGGTGCGCACGCAGCGAGTCTCGCGCGCCAGGCGCTTTAGATCAGCCTCGATGGCGCTTCGGAACACGCGCGCGTCCGGCCCGGGAATCATGCCGCGGGGCGTGTAGGACAGGCATTGCACCCGGGCCTCTGAATCCGCCGCCATGACCGGTACAGGCGGCAGTTCGACGGGCCTGCTGTCGAAATAGAAGCCCAGGCAAAACGCGATGCCGATGAGGGCCATCACGCCGGCCGCGAGCGCGAGCCGGGCGTTGTGGGATAGAGGGTGCGTCACCGGCTCCTGGACATACATCAATGTTTCAGCGGTTTTTCAGCAGGTCTTCAGTGGGGCCTCGGACCTGCGCCAGCGTGCGCACCCGCACCGCCGTGTGGGCCCGTGCTGGCGCGTGGGATCCGGATCGACTGCACCAGCGATTGAACGTCGGTTGGTGGCGCGGGGGTGAACCGACACACCACGAACGCCACCGTAAAGTTGAGCAGCGCGCCTACGGCGCCGATGCCCTCGGGCGAAATGCCGAACCACCAGTGCTCGGCCGTGTTCAGTTCCGGCGCCATGAATTTGAACCAGATCAGGTAGGCCAGCGTGAAGCCGAGCCCGGCAATCATGCCGGCAATGGCGCCCTCGCGATTCATGCGCAGACTGAAAATGCCCATCATGATGGCCGGGAACAGCGAGGCCGCGGCGAGACCAAACGCGAACGCCACCACCTCGGCGACGAAGCCAGGAGGGTTGATGCCAAGATACCCCGCGACGCCCACCGCTACTGCGGCCGCGATGCGGGCCGTCGCCAGCTCCGCGCGTTCGCTCAGGTTGCGCGCCAGTGCATTCTTCAGCAGGTCGTGCGCGACTGCGGCAGAGATGACCAGCAGCAGTCCTGCCGCGGTCGACAGGGCCGCGGCAATGGCGCCGGCCGCGACCAGCGCGATCACCCACGCGGGCAGTCCGGCGATATCCGGATTTGCGAGCACCATGATGTCCCGGTCGACGTACACCTCGTTGGCGCTCGCGCTGGGCGCATTGCTGAGCAACCGCTCGCCGCTTGGACCGCGCTCGCCGGTGAACGCGGGTGTGCCCGTGAACGGCGCCCCCGGGCCATAGTCCAGGCGGCCGTCGGCGTTCTTGTCGGTCCAGGCAATCAGACCGATGTTTTCCCAGTTCTGAAACCAGGGGTCAATGTCGCGGTAGGGCGTGGTACTCACCGTCTCGTTGAAATTCAGGCGCGCGAATGCCGCCACCGCGGGTGCGGTGGTGTAGAGCAGCGCAATGAACACGAGCGCCCAGCCGGCAGAACGGCGCGCGTCGGCAACGTTCGGTACGGTGAAGAAGCGCACGATCACGTGCGGCAGG
>CAZVMA010000364.1:0-3021 GCA_964628545.1 uncultured Pseudomonadales bacterium
CAAAGAAATCAATGACAAGCTTGACGGTTTGACCAAATCAATGACGGCACTCAAAGAGCAGATCAAGAAACTGGAAATATCGTCCAGCCAAATATTACTGAACCAGATCACGGACAAAATGGAAATTCCCAAAATTGACTCATATTGGGAAAAAATGAACAAGTTTGTCGATCTTAAGCTGGCGAAGACACCTGCTTCAAAGGCAGAAATCAAACTGTTGGCCGAGGGTATCACGAAAGAGCTGAATCACGTTATTACAGCTTTTAATCAAGCTTTCAAAGGAATTGGAGAAAATAAACCACTGATGACAGCCGTCTCGGACATTGTCAAGAAAACGGTCGTGAACAAGGCTGGAAATACGAGCGATGTATTCCTCGACTCGAATTACACAAAAGCCATGGTAGCCGCTTATGATTACTACACTACTGAATGCGCAAAAGCGGCGATTCTACTTGTGAACGCACACGAATACCTGGGTCACAAAGCCAGCGCGAATATTGTCAGAGACCAGGTGCCCACGCCATATGCCAAAGGCACCGCAGCAACTCGATGGACAAACCAAAAGCTCTCTTTGCCACACAAAGTAATTCCTGACTATGTGATGATTGACACAGGTACAAACAGGGCATGGTCACAATTCAAAATAATTGTCAGTGGTTTTAAAACCGATCATTCTACGCATTATACTCTTGTAAAATCGGACATCCCTGATTTGTTTTCTTCTCAAGCTTATTTAAACAAACCTTATAATTCTCCTAACTTGATTCACACTGGTAGTGAGTGGAAGGCTGAACTTGTGAACGCTGGTAAAGCGATTAGAGCGTCAGGTGTCTTTTTTACTTGGCATGTGCCAACGAAAACGGACTTGGGTCTGCCCGCGGAATTCTACACATCCCGTGGGTTTAATCCCACCGTTTACAATAGTCTTGTCTGGACGATTGATGCACATGGAGTGTCCCAAAACACTCCAGGCGGTGAAGCCGTATGGATGACAAATGCGAAAAATAGAGCCAACGCAGTGTTTTATGCGAATTGCAAACGCAATGACTTTTTCGTTTGACACGAATTTTAAGGGACCTGAATCCGCCAGACTAGAACAGGCCTGGCGGATCCCTCATTTTGGCCTGCATCCCCTGTCGATTGCAGATCAGCCCCGCCATACAAGCCTCAGCCCCATCCGAGTCTCTCATGAAGCCTCTTACCCAGTTTGACTTTCTGCGCCGCTTTTCACGCTTGCCCAGCGCGGGGTATAAACGGGGTTCAAACACGAAGCCAATGCTCAAATCACGCCAAAACCGCCGCTCGATCAGGCTTGCGGAACTCTCCCTCGAACCTCTCGAACCCAGACTCGCCCTCTCCGCCACCGTGCCGGCTATCGTCACTGCTCCGCCCGCCGGTAGCTACTCCACAGGCCAGGATCTCGTCTTTCGTGTCAGTTACAACACGCCCGTTACGGTCACCGGCAAGCCAGCGATCGACCTGACCATCGGCCACACTGTTCGCCAGGCCACTTATTTTGAAGGTTCCGGCACCAGCACGCTGCTCTTCCGCCACACAGTGCAATTTGGTGAGACCGACACCAATGGCATCGTCCTGGCCCGCCGTTTTACACCGTCGGCTGATTCGTCCATCTCTGGCAATGTCTCGTTGATGCTTGGCCCGGCGCAGACCTCTCACATACTGGTGGACACCGCCGCCCCTATCACCACCACCATCGCCGGGCCTGCCGCAAAGGTTTACGGAGAGGGCAGTGAACTGGCTTTCAGCGTCCATTTCAATGAGCCGGTTTTTGTCACGGGCAGCCCGACATTGCCCATTGAAATCGGTGGCACCCTACGCAACGCTGCGTGGAACGGCCGGGGGTCGGGCAGCAATGCACTGACTTTCACCACCAGGGTTCTGGCGGGTGATCTCGATACTGATGGCCTGAAAGTTGCCGGGCCAATCGGCCTTCCCAGTGGCACGACCATCCGCGATGCGGCTGGTAATGCCCTGAACCCGGCCTGTGCCGCGACATTCTCTCGCGTTTTGGTAGACGCCGCTGCACCCGAACTGACAACCATCAGTGTTGTTTCAGCCAGGCCCGGCCTGGTCACGCTGCAGGCCAACTTCAGCGAGCCGCTTTTCGTAAAGGGCAAGCCACTGCTTCCCTTCACGCTGGCCGGTCAGGCACGCACCGCCATTTATGCGGGCGGTTCCGGCACCAGTTCTCTCAAATTCAGCTATCGGCCAGTTGTGAAAGAAACCGTCAGAACCGACCTTGTGGCCACGCCACAAACGCCGCTGGTGCCTAAAGGTTCGTCCATTCGTGATCTTTCGGCCAATAACGCTATCTGGCCTGCCACTCTACAAAGCAACGATCTGTTCCACCTTGAGTGGGCTTCCGACCCGCAGATATCGCCTGATGGAACCCAGCTTGTGTATGTGCGTAACAGCAACGACATCATGACGGACAGCACTCGCCGCAGCCTTTGGCTGGTGGACCTGGCCAGCGGGCGGCAGCAGGCGATCTCCAACAGCAAGGGCAATGTGAGCCAGCCGACGTGGTCGCCCGACGGCCGCCAGATCGCTTTTGTGGCCTACCCCGGCGGCAAGAGTGAAATTCACCTTTGGACGGCCACTTCGGGCAAAGAGACTGTACTCAGCCAGCTTGCAAGTGGCCCCGACGGCCTGACGTGGTCGCCGGATGGGACCCGGCTGGCATTTACCATGTATGTGAACGCGCCGCCAACCGCACTGGCCACCCGCCTGGACTTGCCGGACAAGCCTGAACAGCTTTACGATGAGCGTAACGTACGTGACCCGGCCGATCTTTATGAACGTGCCGATTACCAGGCGGACGGCCAGGGTTTTACCACGTCAGCCTACCGCCAGATTTTTGTCATGCCCTTGGACGGCAAAGCCTTGCAGGTAACCACCGGCGAGTTTGATTACGGTGGCGACCTGGTGTTCAGCCCTGATGGCAATTCGCTGGTTTTCTCGGCGAATCTCAGCGCAGACTGGGAATATCAGCACTACCAG
>CAZVMA010000365.1:0-529 GCA_964628545.1 uncultured Pseudomonadales bacterium
CAGGCAGCAGTCTCAGTCCGCCGGATTTCTGCGAAACGGTCGACTTTCGCGAAGGTGCATGTTGCGAGGCAGCGGTGTGGCACTGCCCCTGCCATTTCTCAACTGCATGACGGCTGCAGCGGCGGGCTCGGAGGCTGACGCGGCAAACCGGCGGCGGATGGTCGCCATCAATTTCGAGCTGTCGTTTCATCCGCCGAATCTGATGCCGGAAGTTTCGGGAGCAGACTATCCGCTGACGCCTTACCTGCTGTCGCTTGAGTCTTTGCGGCGGGACTTCACGATCATTTCCGGGACATCTCATCCGGATGTGGACGGTGGCCATGCGGCATCGAAGTCCTGGCTGACCGGAGCAGCTCATCCGGGAGCCTCCAATTTCGTCAACACCATCTCGATGGATCAGCTGGTAGCGAATGCGATTGGCCTTGAGACACGCTGGGCCAGTCTGGTGCTTGGCAGTGGCGGCATTTCCGTTTCGGCCAACGGCGTGCCGGTCCCCGCCATGCCGTTTGCAGCCCGCTTGTTTCAAACG
>CAZVMA010000365.1:539-3014 GCA_964628545.1 uncultured Pseudomonadales bacterium
ACAGATTCAGCGGCTGCAGGAGGGTCGGAGTGTGCTGGATTCGGTCAGTGACGGCGTCCGCCGTATGCAGGCGCGAGTGGGCACCGAGGACCGCGGGAAGCTGGAACAGTATTTTACCGCGATTCGTGACGCCGAACAGAGACTGAAAAAAGCGGAACAGTGGCAGCACAAACCCAAACCTCACGTCGACGCTGAGCCCATGGTGGAGCTGCGGGATCTGAACGACATTACCGGCCGGGCAAAACAGTTTTACGACATTATGTACCTTGCACTGCTCACAGATTCGACTCGCGTCATGACCTTTTGCGTCGGCGATTCCAACGCCGTGGCGTCATTGCCCGGAGTCACCATGAATTACCACGACCTGTCGCATCATGGTCAGGACCCCGAGAAACTGAAGCAGCTGGCGATCATTGAGTCGGCTCACCTGAACCTGTTCGGAGAGTTTTTGACGAAACTGAAGTCGGCAGACGAGGGTGGTGTGAGCCTGTTGTCGCAGACCATGGTGCTGCTGGGCTCACACATGCACAGTGGCGGGCATGACAACCGCAATCTGCCCGTGATTCTGGCGGGCGGCAATTTCCGGCACGGGCAGCATCTGGCGTTTGACCGCACCAGTAATACTCCGATGGCTCAATTGTATGTAAGCATGCTGCAGCAGATGGGCCTTGCGGCCGAACGTTTTTCCAGTGGCAGTTGCACCTTGCCTGGGCTGGAGGCGAAATCCTGAGCCGCTGTTCTGCGGGGAGAGGACTTCAGTCTGTTGGGCGTCACGTATCTCCCCGCGCACTGTCTGTTCGTTCGTTTTGCTGGTGAAGACGCGCGGGACATTGCTCGGGCTTCAGCCCGAGTTCCCCGGGGCTCTTATCGCAGCTCGGGCCAAAGCCCAGGCTGCGGAAAGACAATCGCGCTGCCATGAACATCCGTGTTCATCGGTCGCAAAAAACAACCGGGCCGCTGCCGGGACGAGCTCGGGCTAAAGCGCAAGCTACGGAAAGACTGTCGCGCTGCCACGAACAACCGTGTTCATCGGTCGGAAAAAACAACCGGGGCCGCGGCAGGGATGCAGCTCGGGCTAAAGCCCGAGCGGCGAGTTCCCGTGGTGTCATGTGAAGTCCCAAGTATACCGCGTCGCAGCGATTGCCGTTTCAGCCCGACATTGCATTCCGTCAAGTCAACGTTTGGCACGGTTTTCGCTGCTCTTTGCGCTCCGGGGCCGGTTGTAGCGAAGGGTGAAAGATTGGCAGCAATTGATGACTGGATGCTGCACCCTGATGCTGACCGTCACCAGTTTTTTGAACACTTTGTCAACAACACTCGTTCAGCATTCTGAATCAGTTTGATGACTGAAGGCACCTTGATGAACAGATCGTTTTCGTTTTTGGTCTGAACGGAGCACAGACCCTTTCATCTCATTTTTCTGAAAGTGCTCGGTCATGCGAAAGAATCGAATGATGTTCGGGGGTTGGCGGGCATCGGTGCTGTGTTTGCTGTTGCTGCCTTGTTCGCTGGCGCAGGCAGGGATTATCTTCAATCTGACGGACGTGACAGGTGGCGGGGGGATGGGCAGTGCCGCGCTGGCTGCTTTTAACAGAGCCGGTACGTATTATTCGTCCCGCCTGAGTGACAACATGACGATCAACCTTGATATCAGCATGGCGTCACTGGGGGCCGGTGTGCTGGGGGAAGCAACGTCCTATGCGATTGGTGTCAGCTACTCGACCTTTCGCACGGCAGTGATTGCAGCCGCCAATCAGACTTCTGCAACTGATGCTGCATTCGCGGCCGGGCTGCCGACCGGTTCTGCGTTCTCTATTTATGTCAACCGCACACTTGAAAACTCCGGCAGCCCCACAGCATATGTCGACAGTAATGGTACCTTGAACAATACGTCCGTGGCTCTGACGCGGGCAAATGCCAAGGCGCTGCAGATCCTTGATGTCAATAACTCGGCAACTGACGGCAAGATCGAGTTCAACTCTGGCTTCGCCTGGGACTTCGACCCTGCAGACGGGATCGACAGCGGTAAGGTCGACTTCACGGCCGTGGCAGCGCATGAGATCGGACACGTCCTCGGTTTTGTCAGCGGAGTAGACCAGCTGGATTACAACGCATTCAGCACCACCTATCTGGACGACACCGACACCTATGTCACTCCGCTTGATTTCACTCGATTTTCCGCAGACAGTCAGTCGGCGGGAGCAGACATCGACATGACCGCCGATAGTCGCGACAAGTACTTTTCGATCGATGGCGGAGTCTCAATCCTTGTCAGCAATGCGTGGTCGACCGGTGTCAACTATGGTGATGGTCGCCAGGCCGGTCACTGGAAGGACAACCTGTCACTTGGTCTGCTGGACCCGACGCTGGCACCAGGCGAAGTGGGTGCACTCAGCACGCTCGACCTGACGGCCTTCGACGTCATGGGGTTCGAACTGAATTCGGCAGCGGTGCCCGAGCCTGGCCAGTACGTGG
>CAZVMA010000366.1:0-2244 GCA_964628545.1 uncultured Pseudomonadales bacterium
CGCGTCTGGCCCGACTCGAGGCGTGCGCGCGTTGGGAGCTTTGATCGTCAGCTGCCCGCCCATGCGATCTTCCTGGAAATCGACCATGGCCTCCGACAGGTAGGGCGCACTGCGCTCCTCGAACCAAGCCGTAAAGCCATCATACTGAACCGGTACGTCGCCGGCCTGCTCTTCTCCCGGGCGACAGTACGCGATGCACGTTTCCGCCTGGGGCGTGCCCGGCTGCGTCACAAAGATGCGAATGCCGACGCCCGGCTCATCCTGCTTGACCAGAAGGTCGCGAAGGTAGGACTGCGCGGTGGCCGAAATCTCGATCATGAAACGATTCCTCGTGAACCCTGGACGACGCGGGGGGCGGTCGGGTTATACCCGACTAAAACGGTCGGGAATGCTATCCGATCGTGCCTGTGACCCGCAAATCAAACGCGCGAACTACAAGCGTCTGCCTCCGACCGCGCTGGCGCATGAGCCGAATTCAGGGCTTCACCGCAAATGCTTCAATCATTGGTTTTCCCTCGACGACTACACTTCGCAGTATGGGCGATTATCGCTGCCGCCCCAGACGCCCACGACTCGGCACGAGCCGCCACGGAAGCCACACATGACGCAATCTGTCCGCCAGTCCATCACCGATCGCCTCAAAGAGCACATCCTGCTGCTCGACGGCGCCTACGGCACGCTGCTGCAGTCACTCAATCTGGGCGAAACGGACTATCGCGGTGCCCTCCTCGCCGACCACCCCTGCGATCTGAAGGGCAACCACGACGTACTGTCCTTGACGGCCCGCGATATCGTGGCCGACGCGCACCGACAATACCTTGCGGCCGGCGCGGACATCGTCAAGACCAACAGCTTCACCGCGACAAGGCTGGGTCAGGCTGAATATCAGCTTGAGGATCAGGTGTTGGCGCTGAACGCCGCTGCGGCCCGAATTGCGCGCGCCGCTGCCGACGAATTCGAGACGCCTGAGTGGCCGCGCTACGTGGCCGGCATTATCGGTCCAACCAACCGGACCGCCAGCTTGTCACCCGATGTCAATGACCCCGGTTACCGCGCCACATCGTTTGCCGAGCTGGCTGACAATTATCTGGATGCCGCGCGGGCGCTCATGGCAAACGGCGCCGACTTCATACTGATCGAGACGGTCTTTGACACCCTGAACGCGAAGGCCGCAGTTTGGGCGGTCGAGCGCTTGTCGGAGGAACTGGGCAGCCGCGTGCCGGTGATGATATCCGGCACTATTACGGACGCGAGCGGACGGACTTTATCTGGTCAGACCTGCGAGGCCTTCTGGCACTCCCTGCGCCACGCCCGACCGCTCGCCATCGGGCTGAACTGCGCCTTGGGCGCCGAACAGCTGCGCCCGTACGTCGCCACCCTCGCCCGGGTCGCAGACACTTGCGTCAGCGTGCATCCCAATGCCGGTCTTCCGAACGCGTTCGGCGGCTACGATGAGACGCCGGAAAGCATGGCTGCCGTTCTGGGTGAGTTCGCGGACAGCGGGCTGGTGAACATCATAGGCGGTTGCTGCGGTACCCGCCCGGAGCATATCGCCGCGCTGCGGGCCGCGATCGCGACTCGCGCGCCCCGCGCCCCCGTTGCGCCCCCGCCCGCGCTGCGGCTCTCGGGTCTCGAACCATTGGTGATTGACCCGCAGGCTTTGTTCGTCAACGTAGGCGAGCGGACCAATGTCACCGGTTCGGCGAAATTCGCGCGCTTGATTCGCGACGGCGACTACGAAAGCGCGCTCGCCATCGCGCGGCAGCAGGTCGAGAACGGGGCCCAGGTGATCGACGTCAACATGGACGAAGGCATGTTGGACAGCCGAGCGGCCATGGTGCGCTTCCTGAACCTGTTGGCCGCCGAGCCGGACATCAGCCGCGTGCCGCTGATGGTGGATTCGTCCCGTTGGGACGTCATCGAAGCGGGTCTGCAGTGCATTCAGGGCAAGCCGATCGTCAACAGCCTGTCGCTCAAAGAGGGCGAGGACTCGTTTAGGGAACTGGCTGCCCGCTGTCGTGACTACGGTGCCGCCATCGTCGTGATGGCGTTCGATGAGCAGGGCCAGGCCGACACCTTCGCCCGCAAGACCGAGATCTGCGCCCGCGCCTACCGCATCCTGGTCGACGAGGTCGGTTTTCCGCCCGAAGACATCATCTTCGATCCGAACATCTTCGCGATCGGCACCGGTATCGATGAGCATCGCAACTATGCCGTCGACTTCATCGAGGCCTGTCGCTGGAT
>CAZVMA010000366.1:2254-3014 GCA_964628545.1 uncultured Pseudomonadales bacterium
GAGCACCTGCCGCATGCGCGAACGTCGGGCGGCGTCAGTAACGTGTCATTCAGCTTCCGCGGCAACAATGCCCTGCGCGAAGCCATCCACGCGGTCTTCCTGTACCACGCGATTCGCGCCGGTCTGACCATGGGCATCGTCAACGCTGGACAACTCGCAATCTACGAAAACATTCCGACGGAGCTGCGCGACCTTGTTGAAGATCTGGTGCTGAATCGTCGGCCCGATGCCACCGAGCGTCTGCTGGCAGCCCAGGAACGCTATGCCGGCAGCGGCGCCGGTGATGGGGCGCGCAGCGGCGCCGAACTCGCCTGGCGCGAGTTGCCGGTGCGCGATCGATTGGTTCACGCGCTGGTTCACGGCATCACGACCCATATCGTCGAAGACACGGAAGCAGCACGCCTCGCTTCCGCGCAGCCCATCGAGGTGATTGAAGGACCGCTGATGGACGGCATGAACGTGGTCGGCGACCTGTTCGGCGCCGGCAAGATGTTTCTGCCGCAGGTGGTCAAGAGTGCGCGCGTGATGAAGCAGGCCGTTGCGCACCTGGTGCCATACATCGAAGCCAGCAAGGGCGATGGCGCGCGCACGAAAGGGCGCATTGTTCTGGCCACCGTCAAGGGCGATGTCCACGACATCGGCAAGAACATCGTCGGCGTGGTGCTTCAGTGCAACAACTACGAGGTAATCGACCTGGGCGTCATGGTGCCGGCCGAGCGTATTCTGGCAACCGCACGGGAGGTGGACGCAGATCTGATCG
>CAZVMA010000367.1:0-2981 GCA_964628545.1 uncultured Pseudomonadales bacterium
CACGTTACGCTGCACGCGTTCCGCTCCGAGACATGCGCCTCGACCTGTCTGCTCATCTGCCCTCTGCCCGCCTGATCGACTCTGCTGCGGTCACACCCCGCCTGCGCCTCCATCTTGCCTGACTCCACACAGCCCTGCCGAATCAGCCGCTACGCGGGGTGCAGGGCACGCCACATCCTGGGTGGGATTGTGAGATCCGCGCCGGGCAGAGGGGTTGCCAGCCGCCACCTGCACCGGCGAAGCTTGCCCGCGGGACTGCCGCAATGATTTCGTGGGGGACGACATGAGCACCGAGCAACTGACCGCGGACGAGCTGCGCCGCCTGCGCGAACTGCTGGACATCGAGGCCATCCGAAAAGTGGGTGTGCTGTATTCCCAGTACCTCGACTGCGATTACCTGGAACAGCTGGCCGAGCTGTTCACCGAGGATGCGGTCTGCGAGTTCGGACCGTACGGCCAGTGGGTCGGACGTAAAACCATCTACGACAACTACGTCGCAGTCGAGCGAACGTCCGGGCCCACTCCCGGCTCAAAACCCTTTCAGGCCATGCATGCGAGCGTTAACCACTGGGTCGAACTGACCGGGCCGGATACCGCCGTCGGTCGTCGCTACCTGCTCGATCTGCTGACCGCTCGTCCCGCCGATCAGCATCCCTTCATCTGGCTCGCGGTGTATGACGAGGCCTACCGAAAGGTGGACGGCGAGTGGAAGATCACGCGCAGCACGATCCAGTTCCTGTGGCCCGAGAAACACCTCACCGGCGCGTTCCCCGGCGTGTTTCCGCCCGGACGCTGAGCCAACATCATGCGTGCACAGGCCGCCATTGCAGGAGCCGCGGGCGCTCCGTTCGAATTCCTGTCAGTCGAGCTGGAGGACCCACGCGCCGATGAGGTGCGAGTCCGACTGGTTGCGACCGGCATTTGCCATACCGACGTCGCCGTCCGAAACCAGGATGTGCTGCTGCCGCTGCCGATGGTGCTGGGGCACGAAGGCGCCGGCGTCGTCGAGGCCGTGGGCAGCAGCGTGCGTGGGCTCGAACCGGGCGACCACGTGGTGCTGACCGGCGATGCCTGCGGCATCTGTCGATCGTGCCTGCGCGGCCTGCCGTCGTACTGCAGCGAGTTCATCGAGCGCAACCTGACCGGTTGGCGCATCGACGGCACCAGCCCGATGCGTGCGGGCGACGCGGCACTGCGCGGGCGCTTTGTCGGCCAGTCCTCGTTCGCCTCGCACACGGTCGTCAGCGCCCGATCGGCCGTGCGCGTGGCGCGCGATCTGCCACTGGAGCTGCTGGGGCCACTCGGCTGCGGCCTGACCACCGGCGTGGGTACGGTGCTGAACGCGCTGAAACCAAGCCCGGGCGCCAGCCTGGTGGTGTTCGGCGCGGGCACGGTCGGGCTCGCTGCGCTGATGGGCGCGCGCCTGTGCGGCGCTGACCCGCTGATCGTCGTCGACACGCGTGAGTCGCGACTCGAGATCGCGCGCGAACTCGGGGCCACCCACACGCTGCGCGCCGGTGACCAGGTGGTCAACACCATTCGGGAAATCACCGGCGGCGGCGCCGATTTTGCCGTGGAATGCTCTGGTGCACCCATCGCCGTGCGGCAGGCTGTTGACTGCCTGGGGCGGCCCGGCATGGCCGCGCAGGTCGGGGCAACCCCGGCGGCCACCGAGGTCGCGCTCGACATGGACCACATGGGTTTCGGACGCGGCCTGAAGGGCGTCGTCATGGGCGATGCCACGCCGCAGACTTTCATCCCCTTTCTAGCGACCCTGTTCCGGCGCGGACAACTGCCGTTCGACCGCTTCGTGCGCTTTTACCCGTTTGCGGAGATCGAGACCGCGATCCACGACTCGGCGGTGACGGGCGAGGTGATCAAGCCCATCTTGCGGATGCCGTAGCGCGCGCGTCCCATTCGATCGGCGCGAACGTGGCGACCATCCGGGCCGCGACGGCCGGCCAGCCGTGGCCTTCGGCGTAGGCCCGGCAGGCACCCCGATCAACGGCCAGCGCGCGCGTCACCGCCGCTGACAGATCGTCATCCAGCGCGCCGCTGACGCCCTCCAGTACCACATCGCGAGGCCCGGTAACCGGGTAGGCCGCGACGGGTGTACCGCAGGCCATGGCTTCCAGCATGACCAGACCAAACGTGTCGGTGCGCGACGGGAACACGAAGATGTCGGCCGCGCGATACTGCTCCACCAGCTCTGCGCCGTGGCGATAACCGAGCCAGATCGCATCAGGGTACGCCCGCTCGAGATCGGCGCGCGCGGGGCCATCGCCCACCACCACCTTCTGCGCATCGATGGGCAGGCGCAGAAAGGCCTCCAGATTCTTCTCGACGGCAACGCGACCGACATACAGCAGGCGCGGACGCTGTCCGGTGGAATCCGTAACCCGCGGGCGAAAACGCGCCAGATCCACGCCACGACCCCAGACCACCAGATGCTCAAGCCCCCAGCCAGCCAGTTCCTCGACATGCGATCGGGTGGTGCAAAGCGTGGCGCTGGCCGGCGCATGGAACCAGCGCAGGAATCGGTAGCCGAGGCTGCGCGGCAGTCGCGTGCGCGCCTCGATGTATTCCGGGAATTTCGTGTGCAGGGAGGTGGTGAACGGCAGCCCGCGAGCAGACAGGAATCGTCGCGCCCACAGGCCAAGGGGACCCTCGGTCGCGATATGCACGGTATCAGGCCGCGCCGATACGATGTGGTCCACCACCCGCCAGGGGTTACGCGCCAGCCGGATTTCCGGATAGCTCGGCAAGGGCATCGTCGAAAAGGCGCCGGGGTGGACTACATCCACCCCGTAGCCGCATGCGGGCAGGTGTTCAATGACGGCTTGCAGCGTCGTAACCACGCCGTTGGTCTGCGGTGACCAGGCGTCCGTGACCACGAGTGCGCGCTTCATGCGCGCAGCCGCTCTGGCTCGAGCGCCACGACGTTGTCCGAGACCATCGGCATCGCGCTCCAATCCAGGATC
>CAZVMA010000368.1:0-767 GCA_964628545.1 uncultured Pseudomonadales bacterium
CCGCCCGACAGCAGCCCCGCCAACCCGCTGACCGCCCCCTCCCGCGCGGGGACCACACCCAGCACCTGCGCAGCCACGCTGCGTTCGCCCGCCGAGACCAGGACGAACGCCTGCACCCGTTCGGCCGCCGCAACCACCCCCGGTACGGATTCGATGCGCGCGCGCAGCGCACCCGCTTCCGGCACCGTACGCTCGATGCGCGGGTCGTCCAGAAAACCGAGCCGCTGGATCTGCAGCTGACCGGTCAGCTGCGCGGTGGCGTTTTCGATCATCAGTGCGTAGCTGCCGATCTGCTGAGCCATGGCGAACGCGAGCAGCGCCACAGCGAACGCAATGCTGCCCACCGAGAGCAAGGTGCGCCGGCGGTTGCGCCACAGGTTGCGCCAGGCGATCACCCGTGCGGTCTCACGGCGCGCGGCCGGATTGCAGGGCAAAGACTGTGAACAGGCTGTCCTCCAGCGCGACGTCGAAGTCTGCCCGCGTGTAGATGACCTCGGTCCAATGATCCGGCTCTTCGAGATCGGTCATGCGTATCCGCGTGGCAAAGGTGCGTCCGCCGAGCGCGCCAATGTTTCCGGCCGACAGGCGCTTCACGGGCGCTTCGGCTTGGTCGAAGAAGGTGTGCTCGAGCAGCACCCCGTCGTCGCGCAGGCGTAGTTCCTCGCGGCCCCACACCACGGGCGCATCCTCGTGCGGGACCGCACGAATCAGGTGCACCGCGTGGCCATCACGCGCTTCCGAGGCGACCAGCGTGAGCTGGTAATCAT
>CAZVMA010000368.1:777-2980 GCA_964628545.1 uncultured Pseudomonadales bacterium
AGAAATCGGAGCCGGCCCAGCCCTGCGACATCATGCTGGTCGGCAGCCGCACAACGCGGTTCACCTGCGGCGCAAAGGTCCACATGCGCGTGCCGGTTTTCAGCGTGGCGTTGCCTGCGTCACGAGGCGGCGCCACGAAGCGGATCAACGCGTCTTCGCGACCGCGCGTCCACGCGATGATGGACGAGGTGCGCTCCCAGTCCGGCCGGTGGATGATCATGTCCAGCTCGGCGTAAGAGCTTCGACCGCGCGTGAGGTCGATGGCGGCGGCGATCAGTTCGCGCGCCCGCGCCATCGAATCGGACTGTGAGTCATCTGCCCCTGCTGGCTGCGCGAACGCAGCTGCAGCGACCAGTAAGCCGGCACAGCCAAGTGCCGCGCCTGTCGAGAGGTGTCGATGCGCCACGTCGCCGCTCCCCGCCGGACCTGCGACATGGTGCCACAGATCCGGATGAGCGGCGACGCGGACTTCCGTGGGTCAAAACCCGAGCAGCGTCGCGTACCGATTGCGGTGATAGGCCTGATTGCCGTACACCGCCTCGATCGCCCGGGCACGCTTCAGATAGAAGCCGGCATCGAACTCGTCGGTCATACCGATGCCGCCGTGAATCTGGATCAGCTGGTTCGACATGTTGAACAGGAACGTACCCGCGCGACACTTGGCCAGCGAGCACAGCTGCGCCACGTCGGCCGCACCCGCGTCGATCGCCTGCAGCGCCCCTTCAACGCACGAGCGCGTGAGTTCCATCTCCGTGAACAGCTCTGCGGCACGGTGTCCAAGCGTCTGGAACGAACCGATCACCTGCCCGAACTGCACGCGCGTCTGCAGGTAGCTCAGTGTCATGTCGAACGCCGCGGACGCCGTACCCAGCATTTCGGCGGCGATTCCGGCACGCGCGCGATCAAGGATGGCGTCCAGCAGCGGTGCGCCGAGATCGACGCCACCCAGCACCGCATCCGCAGCCACGGTCACGCCCGCCAGCGACACGGTGGCATAGCCGCGGCAGTCAGACGTGCGCACGCGACTGCGCGTGAGGCCCGGGGCATCGGCAGCCACCAGGAACAGCGTGACGCCCCCAGCGGTGCGGGCAGGCACCACGAAGTGGGTGGCCGCCATGCCTTCCAGCACATAGGTCTTGGTGCCATCGAGCCGGAAACCACCCGCACTGGCGGTTGCCGCGCAGGCAATGCGTTCAGGCGCGTGTTTCGGGCCTTCGTCGACCGCCAGCGTGAAGATGGCGCTGCCATCCACAATGCGCGGCAACCAGGCGGCCTGCTGGGCATCGCTGCCAGCGAGGCGCAGGGCCGTGGCACCGACCAGGGCCGAGGCGATCAGCGGCGAGGCGGTCAGCTGGCGGCCAGTCTCCTCCAGCAGCAGGCCCATGGTGAGGTAACCCATGTCGGCGCCCCCGTGGGTCTCGGGCACCAGAATGCCGGTCCACCCCATGTCGACGATGCCGCGCCAGGTGTCGGGGCTGAAGCAGGTGTCGACGCCGCTGTCGCGCATGCGCCGGAACGCCAATACCGGCGCCTGTTCCGTCACCCAGGCCTTGGCCTGGTCTCTCAGCATGCCTTGTTCTTCTGTCAGTGCTGCCATGTTCGTGTGCTCCGTTCGCGCGCTGTGCCGCGCTCAACCCTTTTGGGTGGTCTCGGGCAGGCCGAGAATGTTCTTCGAGATGATGTTGTTCTGCACTTCATACGAGCCGCCGTAGATCGACATGGCCTTGCCGAACAGCCAGGTCTTGACGGCTTCCTTCTCCTGCTCGGTGAAATGCTCACCCTCCCAGCCCACGCCCTGATGACCCATGATTTCGAGTGTCAGCTCGGATCGCGTCTGCGCCACGTTGGTCGCGGAGTTCTTCAGGATCGAGGCCGCCGCAGTGACCGAGGCCTTGCCGCGCGACTCGGCGGCGATGCGGGACAGCGTCAGGTTGTGCGCCTTCGAGGCCATCAGATGATTGGCGATACGGATACGCAGGTCAGGATCGGCAAGCCGACCGTCGGCGTCAGCGCCGACATAGCGCTTGGCCATATCCTGCAGCGACTCGGCGCGTCCACCGGCCGCCGGGTTGCCGCCGGTCTGGCTGGCGCGCTCGTGCTGCAGCAGGCGTTTGCCGACGGTCCAGCCATCGTTCAGCTTGCCGAGCAGATCGGTCTTTTCTGCGCGCGCGTTGTCGAAGAAGGTTTCGCAGAAGGGCGATGC
>CAZVMA010000369.1:0-2978 GCA_964628545.1 uncultured Pseudomonadales bacterium
CCTTGCCCAAGGCCTGAATCAGGATCAGCTGGATCGAGTCGCGTGGCGGGCACCCGGCAACGGCGTGTCTCTGGATCTTCGCCCCGGTGATGCCGTCGTGTTTCACGGCAACACCTGGCACGGCGGCTGGCGCCGCGATATTCCAGGTCTGCGAATGAACATCGCCACATTCATGTGTCGTCAGCATGTGCTACCCCAAGAGCGGCGCGGCGAGACGCGCTTCCCGGAGGTATTCGAACGCCATTCCCACGATCCACGCTTCGCGCGCTTGCTCGGCGCCCGAGTCTACAGCGGCTGGCGCGAGGAGGGCCCGGACACTACGGGCGCTCGGACGGGACCGGCCGGTATCTTCGATTAGCGGCACGCTGGCGCTGGGGCGAGGCGCGAACATCCCAACGCTGCCTTCGATAAGCACCTTCGGCGCAGCCGCAGGGCCATACCGTCAATCAGGACAGAACTCAGGCGAGTGAGGCGCAACGCCATGTCTTACAAGCGTTTCGGCAGCACGGGCCTGGCTGTTGGCCCGGTCGGTCTCGGTACCGTGAATTTCTCCTGGCTGACCGATGAAAAGGAGAGCTTTGCGATCCTGGATCGGGCCTTTGACGCCGGCGTGAACCTGATCGACACGTCCAACAACTACAACGCCGGAAAGACCGAGTCGCTGCTCGGGCGCTGGTTTGCGCAGGGCGGTCATCGACGCGAACGGACCATCCTTGCGACCAAATGCTACTCGCCTCCCAACGAATGGGGATCTTCCGATCCAGTCCTGCGTGATGGATCGTGGGTCGGACCCAATCAGCGTGGGCTGTCCGCAAAACATATTCGGGAAGCCTGTGAGGCCAGTCTGAAGCGGCTCCAAACCGACTACATCGACCTCTACCAAATGCATCACATAGACCGCAATGTGCGGCCGGAGGAGCTCTGGCAGGCTCTGGACGTACTGATCCAGCAGGGCAAAGTGCTGTATGCCGGTTCCGCAAACTTTGCTGGATGGCACATTGCGCAATTTCAGGAAGCCGCTCGTTCCCGCCATGCCCTCGGTCTGATATCCGAGCAGAGCGTCTACCATCTCGCCAACCGGACGGTCGAACTCGAGGTGATTCCGGCCTGCACGGCGTACGGTATGGCATTCCTTCCCTACAGCCCGCTCGGGGAAGGACTGCTTGCGGGGAAGCGGCCGGGTGCGGTCGCGAGTCGGCGCACCTACGTGAAGACGACGCCGGTGATCGAGGCTTATGAGCAACTGTGCGCTGAACTGGGCCTTGCGCCGGCGGATGTAGCCCTGGCCTGGTGCGCGGGCCGACCCGGCGTAACCGCGCCCTTGATTGGTCCGCGCACTGTGGCTCAACTCGAGTCCAACCTGAAAGCCGTGCAGCTCAAGCTCGACGACGCTGTTCTACAGCGCCTGGAGCTGCTGTTCCCCGGGCCGGGCGGCTCTGCTCCGGAGGCCTATGCGTGGTGAGACATCGGCCACATCCAGCCGCGCCCGACAAACCATTTCGCTGGGCTGGCGGCTCGATTCAGTCTTCGTCCGGCGGCCGTAGAAGAACCACATCGGGGAGAAACGTACGCCCATAGGCAACCACGGCGTTCAGCGCCTGCGCTCGGAATTCATCGGTAATCTGGCCATAGCGCACCTGCGAGGTGACGCAAATGCCGTCAAAGATCGACCAGATCACCGCAAACCGAATCTTGGGGTCTGCCAGATAGGGCATCAGGAAATAGCGCTGCATCCAACTGTAGCCGCCAGCCGAAATGCGGGCATTGAATGCAACCTCTCGTTCTCTGATCTCGGCGCTGACGGCGCCTCCCAGAAACAGCTTTCTGAACACCGGGTGCGCGTTGTAGAAATCGACTGCCCGGTTGATGGCAAACTCGAACAGGTCTGGCCAGTTGCGCATTGCCGATCGATCGTGGGCTTGCGCGCCGACCTCTGCCAGCTCCGCCAGGTAACGCTCGGCAAGCGCCAGAAAGGCGGCCTCCTTGGAGGGAAAGAAGTGGTACACAGATGCCGGTGCGACCCCCGCGCGCTCCGCGATGTCGTAGATGCCGACGGCCTGCGGCTCACGCTCCGCCAGTAGCTCGTCGGTTGCCCGCAACAGCAACTCGAAGCGCTGCACGCTCCGCGTCTGCACCGGCTTGATCGCGCGTCCTTTGTTACCGGGACGGCTGGCAGACTCGGATGAAGTCTCCTTGGGCTGGGAACTAGGCTTGGGTTTGACTTTCCTGCCCGTCCCGCTCTCGCCGGTGCTCGTGTTTTCTGATTTGCGGCTCACGGGTTTGGAATTCGATGTCATTATCGATATCTATCGGGATTAGTCGCAAACGAGCTCGATCATAGCACATCGCTATCGCTCCGCGGTCCCTAGGCCGCTCGCCGACTTTTTCCGATGTCACCCTCGGCTGAGGCGCAACAGCTGCTAACGACGTTGACCTGTTGTTCGGCACGCGCAAGAATCGATTTGTATCGTCTTTTAACCGACTACTCCATCAGTTCCAGCCGAAAGGTGTCCCATGAACGATCCCGTATCAGCGACCGCCCAGCCATGGTTACCCCCGTTATCCGGCAAGCTTGCGCTGATTACCGGTGGCACACGAGGCATCGGCAGCGGCATTGCCTTGGCTATGGCTGCCGCCGGCGCTCGCGTCATCGTGACCGGCCGAGACCGCCCAATGGCGGAGTCAGTGGTGGCGCAGATCCGGCAAGCTGGGGGCTCTGGCGACTTCCTGATCTCCGACCTGCTCGATGACGCTGAAGTGGACGGACTGATTCCTCGGGTCGAGAACGGCTTCGGGCCAATCGATGTGTTGGTCAACAACGCCGGAATCGATGCTGATAATCCAGCCATCCGGCACCCGCTGGAAGACTGGCAGCGGGTGCTGCGGCTGAATCTGGAAGTTCCATTTCGACTGTGTCAGGCCGTCGCGCAAGGAATGCTGCAGAGAGGCGCCGACATCCTCATTAAAGGTTCATCCGT
>CAZVMA010000370.1:0-528 GCA_964628545.1 uncultured Pseudomonadales bacterium
GCCGATGGCGTCCGGTGATCCAGTGTCATGCTTGCCGGCGCGATGCACTTATCAGGAAAAAATCATAAATATCATATGGATAACCATCGGCTCGCGGAGGCAAGGGACCACTGCTCCAGTTGGCACGCTTTTGGTTAGGAGCTGAGCAACGCCGGTCGATCCGCGGCGCCCGCAACGGCCCCGCGTGATCGATCGAAGCGGACGGCTCTTTGGGCCCGTCCGGGTTTCACGATCGAGTTGGAGGATTCGAACATGAGCATTTTTTCCCGCATCACGGATATCGTGAACGCCAACCTGAACGCGCTGCTCGACAAGGCCGAAGATCCAGAAAAAATGGTCCGGCTGATCATCCAGGAAATGGAGGAGGCGCTGGTTGAGGTGCGCAGCACGTCTGCGCGAGCCATTGCCGATCGCAAGGAAATAGAGCGTCGCCAGGCCTGGCACTCGGGCGAGGCGGCCGAGTGGGAGCGCAAGGCCGAGGTGGCGGTTTCGCGCGGCCGCGACGATCTCGCGCGCGGCGCGCTCATC
>CAZVMA010000370.1:538-2969 GCA_964628545.1 uncultured Pseudomonadales bacterium
AGCGCAACAAGGCGCTGGAATCGGTCGAGCTGCTGGGTCGGGACAGCGCGCTGCTGGAGCAGACCCTGGCCAAGCTGGGCGAGGATATCAACGCGCTGCAGGCCAAGATCAAGGACGCGAAGGCGCGCCAGAGCGCGCTGGTGCTGCGGGGCAAAGCCGGTCAGGCGCGGCTGGGCGCCCGGCGCCAGCTGGCTGATCACTCCATCGACGACGCGCTGCGCCGGTTCGAGGCCTACGAGCGCAAGATGGACGATCTGGAAGGGCAGATTGAATCCTACGACCTCGGTCGGCGCACGCTGGCCGACGAGATCGCTGAACTGGAGAGCGCCGATCGCATTGATGCCGAACTGGTTGCGCTGAAGGCGCGGCTGCAAAATGGCGCGTCCGGCACGCCGTCGGTCTGAGCGCGCGGGGTAGGGCATGGAAGGATTGGCGTTAGCGGTGATGGTACCCACGATCGTCTTCATGACGTTCGTGGCGCCGCTCTGGATTTTTCTGCATTACCGCAGCCGACAGCGTGCCGATGCTTCGCTCTCCGAATCCGAGCGCATCGAGCTGCGCGAGCTGAACGGACGGGCCGAGCGCATGCTCGAGCGTATCGAAACCCTGGAGGCCATACTCGACGTCGAGTCGCCGGGCTGGCGGCGGCGGGGCGATCCGGCCGATCGACTTGCAGGAGGGCGCGGGGATGCATGAGGAAGATCGGGCGCCGCGGCGACTGATGCGCGACCCGGCGCGTCGTCGCATCGGCGGCGTCTGCGCCGGCATTGCCAGACACTACGATCTGGAACCGTGGATCGTGCGCCTGATCGCGCTCACGGCCCTGATCTTTTTTCCGAGTATCACGTTCCCCGCGTACTGGATCGCGTACTTCGTCCTCGAGCGCCCTGCCTTGCGTGCAGACCCGGAAAGTGGCCGCGCCCGCGACCGCGCGCGGCAGCGCACCGGCGACCCGTTCCGGTCGACTGCGCCGGAGCTCGGCAGCCTGCGATCGCCGCGTCTCGGGCTGCGGGATGTGCGCGCCGACCTGGCGGCGGTCGAACTGCGCCTGCGGCGGATGGAGGCGCACGTGACCGCGGACAGCTTCGAGCTCGACCGGGCGCTGCGCCGACTGGATCGGGGAACGTCACGAACAGTGGGGAGGTAGCGACGTGGACGTGTTCACCATGGTGGTTCTCATCGTCGCCATGGCGCTGGCCGCCAGCGTCGCCGAGAAGTACCTGCGGCTGCGGCGCACCGCGGTTGACGACGGTGCCCAGAGCCTGCGTACCGAAGTGGCCGACCTGCGCGCCCGGGTGGCGACGCTGGAGGCGATCGTGACTGACCCACAGCGGCAGCTGAAAGACGAAATCGCGCGGCTCGAGCGGTCACCCTGAGCCCGCGGAACGGCGCGGGCTACCCCGTGGCGGCGGCCTGGGGGCTCAGTCGGCCAACAGGGCCGCCTGAGTGATGCGATCAGGATAATCCGTGAACACGCCGGTTGCGCCGGCCGCAATCAGCGCGCGCGCTCGCGCCAGATCATTCACGGTGTACAGAAAGGTGCGCAGGCCGCGCTCTGACGCCTCTGCCAGGCGGGCCGGGGTGGCAATGCGGTGATTCAGGTTGATGGCGAAGGCGCCAAGCGACGCCGCCAGATCCCAGGCATCCGTCTGCCACTCGTGCAGCAGCGGCGCGACGCGAATATGGGGTGCCCGCGCATGGAAGCGGCGCAGTTCGCCGTGATCGAATGATGACACCAGAACGTCGGGGCCCTCGGCCGAACGGTTCGGGCCCGTCGCGGCGCTTGCGTCGTCGGTCCGCCCCGCTGCCTGCAGTGGGCTTGATGTCAGCAGGTCTGCCACCGGCGCCGCCGTCTCGGCCCCTTTCAGCTCGATATTGATGCTGACGCCGGCCGGCAACTCGGCCAACACTTCCGTGAGCAGCGGAATCGGCCAGCCGCCACCGGCGTCAAGCCGCCGCAGCGCGCGCAGGTTGAGCTTGCTGAACGGGCCGCTGCCGTTGGTGGTGCGGTCCAGCGCGTCGTCGTGCAGCACGATCAATGCGCCATCGTGCCAGTGCACGTCCAGCTCTACCGCATTGACGCCGCAGGCATACGCGCGACGGAAGCTGGGCAGCGTGTTTTCGGGTATCAGGCCGGCGGCCCCCCGGTGACCGATCACGATCGGCGCGTTGACGAGGCTCACGTGTACCGTCCGCGGAGTGAAGGGCATAGAATGCCCGATCATGAGTTATCAGGTGTTGGCACGCAAACTCCGACCGGCCACCTTCGACGCCTTGGTCGGTCAGGAGCACGTCGTCCGCGCCCTGCGTCATGCCCTTGATCAGGGCCGCCTGCATCACGCTTACCTGTTTACCGGCACGCGCGGTGTCGGCAAGACGACCATCGCCCGCGTTCTGGCCAAGGCCCTGAACTGCGAAACGGGCATTACTT
>CAZVMA010000371.1:0-2961 GCA_964628545.1 uncultured Pseudomonadales bacterium
TCGTCTGACATCACGCCGATGGTGCGCATGTTGTGCAGCCGATCAGCGAGCTTCACCATGATCACGCGAATGTCCTTGGCCATCGCGAGCGCCATCTTCTGAAAGTTCTCGGCCTGCGCTTCGGCTCGGGAACTGAAGATCGTCGACAACTTCGACACACCGTCCACGATCTGGGCCACTGATTCGCCGTAGCGCTCGCGCAGCATCGCAGTGCCAATGGCCGAGTCTTCCACCACGTCATGCAGCAGCGCGGCGATGATGGTTTCGTGATCCATGCGCATACCGGCCAGAATGTCGGCCACGGCAAGTGGATGGGTGATGTAGGGATGTCCGGTGCGGCGCCACTGGCCTTCATGGGCGCCCGCCGCCAGGTCGTGCGCGTCGCGCACGCGCGCTACGGCGTTGGGTTCCAGGTAGCTGGACAGGCGGGCGCAGAGCGTATCGATGCTGGTCGGGTTGGCGATGGCCGGGTCGAGGGCCTGCTCGCGCAGCCGCGAAACGAAGTAGGACTGGGTCGCCGGCAGCGGCTTGGGGCCGCCCGGCCGGCTGGGTGCCTCAGAAGTCGAGGTCGCGGGCGTCGCGAAGGTCGCGGGGGTCCTCATCGCTTCTGCCGAAGGTGATCTCGATCTTCTGATCCTCGACCGACGCATCCTGTGCGTCAAGCATTTCGTCGGAGATGAGGCCGGCGGCAATCTCGCGCAGAGCGATGACCGTGTGCTTGTCGTTTTCTTCAGGCACCAGCGGCGATACGCCGTAGCGGCGCATCTGGCGCGCGCGTCGCGTGGCCAACATGACCAGATGGAAGCGGTTATCGACGTGTTCGAGGCAGTCTTCGACGGTGATGCGTGCCATGGGGTGCGAGGGCCGTCTGGAGAAAGGCCGGGGAGTCTAACGAGGGGTCATTCGTCTGACAAGAGTTGCCCGATCAACGCGCCGAGCCGCGCGCGCTGTGCCGCCGTGCGCAACCGCTCTGCGCGCAGGATCGCGCATAGATCCTCGAGAGCGGTGTCGAACACGTCGTTCACCACCAAATAGTCGTACTCGCCGTGACTACTCATCTCGACGCGGGCCTTGGCCAGCCGCTCGGCGATCACTTCGGCGCTGTCCTCAGCCCGCTTGGCGAGGCGTTCGGCCAGGGTGCTGCGCGACGGCGGCAGAATGAAGACGCTGACCGCGTCCGGGTGGCGCTTGCGGATCTGACGCGCGCCCTGATAGTCGATTTCCAGAATGACATCGCGGCCCTGCGCCCGGGCTTCCGCAACGCTGGCGGCCGAGGTGCCGTACAGGTTGCCGAACACCTCGGCGTGCTCCAGGAACTCCGCCCGCTCGATCATGGCCAGAAATCCGGCTCGCTCGATGAAGTGGTAGTTGACGCCGTCGGTCTCGCGCGCGCGACGGGCTCGAGTGGTGTGGGAGACCGCGATATGCAGCCGCGGGTCGCGGGTCAGCAGCGCGTTCACGAGGCTCGTCTTGCCGGCCCCGGAGGGCGCCGACACGATCACCAGCATGCCTTGTGTGACCGGCAGACTCATTCGACGTTCTGCACCTGTTCCCGGATCTGCTCGATGATCACCTTGAGGTCGACGGCGCGCTGGGATACCTGGCCCAAGATGGATTTGGACCCCAGCGTGTTGGCCTCGCGGTTCAGCTCCTGGGTCAGGAAATCGAGGCGTCGACCATGGGGCCCGGGCCCGCGCAGGTTGCTGCGCGCTTCTTCGATATGGATGCGCAGGCGGTCCAGCTCTTCGGCCACGTCGGCGCGCTGGGCGAGAAGGGCGACCTCCTGCTCGATTCGTCCCGCGTCCAGGCTGGCGCGCAGGTCCTCAATGCGCTGGCTGAGCCGCGCCTGCAGCTCGCTGGTCACCGTCGCGGTCTGGCGCCTGATGTCGTCAAGCAGTCGGTCCAGTTCCTGCAGCCGCTGCGCGATCGCGTCGCGCAGCTGCGACCCCTCGCGCGAGCGGTGGCCCATCAGCTCGGCCAGAGCGGCCTCGAACAGGTCGGTCACCGGGTCGGCAAGCAGCGCCTCGTCCAATGCCGGTTCCTGTCCGAGCATGCCCGGCCAGCGCAGCAGCTCGATGGGATTGGGCGCAGCCAGCTCGGGGGCGTCGCGCCGCAGCTGTTCGAGCACCGCCAAGAGCTGCAGCAGCAGCGGGCGATTCAGCTGCATGCTGCCGGTGGCGCCGGCGCGCTCGACCCGCAGCGTGCAGTCGACTTTGCCCCGCTTCAGGTGCTGACGCAGCGTATCCCGAAGTCCGGGCTCGAGGCTGCGAAGACTCTCCGGCAGCCGAAACTGCACTTCGAGGAACCGATGATTGACGCTGCGCAGTTCCCACAGCAGCACGAGGTCGGCGACGTGCGCCTCACCGCGGGCGAAAGCCGTCATGCTGAGTACCATGCGCGGGGCTCCGGTCTTCGAGACCGGGCCATTCTAGCCATTGCCCCCGTATAATGAGACACGAATGTGCCGTGTGTATCCCGCACCGCGATCCGATAGCCATCCGACAGACTGGAGACGAGCATGACCATCCGACCGGGCGGACGGGCGCCTGATGAGCTTCGACCGGTCCGGTTTACCCGGGGCTTCACTCGACACGCGGCAGGGTCCGTGCTGGTTGAGTTCGGCGAGTCGCGCGTGATCTGCACCACCACCGTCGAGGATTCGGTGCCGGGGTTCTTGCGCGGCCGGGGCGTGGGCTGGATCACGGCCGAGTACGGCATGCTGCCGGGTGCGACCCACAGTCGGAACGATCGCGAGGCTGCGCGCGGCAAGCAGAACGGGCGCACGGTGGAAATTCAGCGCCTGATCGGCCGCTCGCTGCGCGCCGCGGTCGACATGAGTCAACTGGGTGAGCGCACCATTCGCATCGACTGTGACGTCATTCAGGCTGACGGCGGCACCCGCACGGCGGCCATTACCGGCGGCTGTGTGGCGCTGTACGACGCGCTGCACCAGGCCCGCGT
>CAZVMA010000372.1:0-901 GCA_964628545.1 uncultured Pseudomonadales bacterium
CGTGCGCGGGCGCTCGATCAGCGTGACCACCGACAGCAAGGTCGTCGAGACCCTCGAGACGGACGACCCCCTCGCCTTCATCGAAAGCTTCAAAGCGCGCTATCGGGTACCGGACCTGCCCGAGCTGCCGCGCTTCTACGGCGGCCTGGTCGGATACTTTGGCTACGACTGCGTGCGCTACGTGGAACCGCGGCTGGCTGGGAAAGCGCCGCCCGATACCCTCGACACGCCCGACATCGTGTTGATGGTTTCCGAAGACGTGGTGGTGTTCGACAACCTGAAGGGGCGCATGCAGCTGATCAGCCTCGTCGATCCGACCGATCCCGGTATCTACCTGCGGACGCTTGAGCGCCTGCAGCAGCGCAGCGCCGCGCTGCTGCGCGCAGTGCCGCCGATTCCGGATTCGAACGCCAATCAACCGGTCACCGAGCGCGACTTCCAGTCATCCTTTGGGGAAGGGCCTTTCCAGCAAGCTGTGGAACGGATCCGCGATTACATCCGCGCCGGCGATGTCATGCAGGTTGTGCTGGCGCAGCGATTATCGATTCCGTTCTCGGCCGATCCGATCAATCTGTACCGGGCGCTGCGCAGCCTGAACCCGTCGCCCTACATGTATTTCATGGATCTGGACGATTTCCAGATTGTCAGTTCGTCGCCGGAAATCCTTGCCCGGCTCGAGGACGGCGTGATCATCAACCGTCCACTCGCCGGCACGCGTCGACGGGGTCGAACGCCGGCCGAAGATCTGGCGCTGGAGGCCGAACTGCTGGCCGATCCCAAGGAAATCGCCGAGCACCTGATGCTGATTGATCTCGGCCGCAACGACGTGGGGCGGGTGGCGGAGACCGGTTCGGTCGAGGTGACCGAGCGCTTCGTCATCGAACGGTACTCGCACGTCATG
>CAZVMA010000372.1:911-2955 GCA_964628545.1 uncultured Pseudomonadales bacterium
TCATGCACATTTCGAGCAATGTCGTTGGACGGCTGAAAGCCGGCAAGACGGCCATGGATGTGCTGCGGGCGGCGCTGCCCGTGGGCACGCTGTCCGGGGCACCCAAGATTCGAGCGCTCGAAATCATCGATGAACTGGAACCAGTCAAGCGCGGCATCTACGGCGGCGCGGTGGGCTATCTCGCCTGGAACGGCAACATGGACACCGCCATCGCGATTCGAACCGCCATCGTCAAGGATGGAACGCTGTACATTCAGGCCGGCGGTGGCGTCGTCGCCGACTCGATTGCGCGCCTTGAGTGGAAAGAAAGCATGAACAAGGCGCGCGCCATGTTCCAGGCAGCGGCAATGGCCGAGGCACGCCTGCGCGATCCGTCCGGCGGCTGATCATCAGCGTCGCTCCGCCCGCATTGACCCCCTTGATCGACCGCATTGCCGCCGCGCTGCTGGCTGCCGACCTGACGCTGGTCACCGCTGAATCCTGCACCGGCGGCATGATCGCCGCCACGCTGACCGCCGTGCCCGACAGCTCCCGATGGTTCGAGGGCGCATTCGTGACGTACCGGCTCTCGGCTAAGACGCGCATGGTCGGCGTGAGCCAGAAGTTACTCGACCAACACGGGGCGGTGAGCGAACCGGTGGTTCGAGCTATGGCCGAAGGCGCGCTCGGCGCCAGCGATGGGGGCGTCAGCCTGGCCGTGAGCGGGGTCGCAGGACCTTCCGGCGGCTCGCCATCGACACCGGTCGGAACCGTGTGGTTCGCTTGGGCGTTGCGGGATCCGACGCCGCGCTGCGCGCAGACCGCTGTATTTACGCTTCCGGGCGATCGAGAGGCTGTGCGCGCTGCCGCGGTCGCTTTGGCCCTGCAAGGGCTGGATCGATTGCTCAGCGGCGCTGACGCGCCTCTCTCAGCCTAACGGCGCTGACGCGCCTCTCTCAGCCTAACGGCGCTGACGCGCCTCTTTGAACGCGGCACGCAGCGCTTGCGCCTGCTCTGGTGAAACAGGCACGAACTGGCCAAGCGAACAGGTGGCGCTGGTGCGAGTCATCATGCCGAAGGAATTTTCCACGCCCTGAAACGTGTCGAGGTCGCACAGCTGCGAGTCGCGCAAGCGGATCACCGGTGTCGAGTTGCGATCCAGCCCGATGCAACGCGAGCGCAGCTCGTTCAGCCACGCGCGACGGCCCGTGCCTTTGAACAGTACATGGCGATCATCAAGGATTTCCACCGAATCGTATTGCATGGTGGACAGGCAGCGCTCGGGTTTCGCGTAGGCGCTGGCATCAAGCGGGGCCGCCAGAATCTGATCCACGGTTTGTTGGGTTGCCGCCTGCTGTGCAGCCCGCTCGCTGGCACCCTGCTCGGAAGCGCAGCCCGCGAGGGTCAGATGCGTAACGGTCAAGGCCGCCAGCACTGTTGATCGCAGCATCCGTTGCTCTCCGAAGACCAGAATGAGCCCCGATGCTAGCCCCGCGGAACCATCCACGGCAATGCGCGCGTGCCCGCAAGTGCGCGCTTGGCACCCTCCCGATGAAGCCCCCGGACAGCTGCGCGCCGGGCCGCCTTCAAGACGAGGGGGATGATGCCGTCGAGCCCCTAATCTGCACCGACACTCGATTGCGAGCCCACTCCTGACACGCCTGGTAGACGGGACCAGGACCGTAGACGTAACGATCGCCCACCCGATCCCAGTAGCAGCGCGACGCAAGGGCGGCAACCTGCTCGTCTTTCTTGGATTGACTGGTTTGCGAGAATGACGCCGCGCAGGATGCAAGGGTGACCAAAACCGTGATGGCTGCAATCGAGCGGGCTGGGGAACACGACTTCGAGGACAAGTGCCACCTCTTGCAGAGGCTCGATACTGCCTCCATCCACTCCAATCGCAGGCCAGAGTGGCCGACGCTTCCCCGCTCGGCACGACCGGCGATGCACCTGGCATCGCCCGGCCTTGCTCGAGCCCGGACATTTACCCACGACCTCGATCAGTCCCGCGTGAAAACAGGCCCTCGAACGGGACCGATACGCTTGACCCATGGCCCGGAAA
>CAZVMA010000373.1:0-2952 GCA_964628545.1 uncultured Pseudomonadales bacterium
GTCCTTCTGCAAAAAATCCGCACCCAAAAAGACCACCTCATCGCCCAAGGCAAGATCAAACGCGACAAACCCCTGCCACCCATCACCGACGAAGAAAAACCGTTTGAGTTGCCGCAGGGGTGGGCTTGGGCAAGATTAGGTGATGTTGGTATGACACAAACAGGAGGGACACCAAATAAGAACAACCCTGAACATTTTGGCACCGCCATCCCATTCATTAAACCGGGCGACATTTATCCCGAGCGAGTGGATTATCAAAACGAAGGTTTGTCATTGCTGGGTGCAGAGTCCTTAGGTCGGACTGCCGAGGCTGGCTGAACTGCCCTGATCGTAGCCGGCCAGGCTGAGCACGCCGAGCGTGGCCAAAAACGCGACCGGCACGCGCCATGCCAGCAGTCGCCGCCAGGCGAGGAACAGCCCGCCGGCAAGAAACGCGGCATTGATCCATTCCGCCGGTGCACCGCCGAGAGTGCCGAAGCCGCGGCTGGTGCTCCAGATCTCGGCAACAGTGGCGCCCTCGCGATACTTGAACGTGGTCATGGCGGTCGCGCCGGACAGCGCGTCGACTGCGCTCGGCCAGTTCGACAGGGCGGAGGGAAAGGAGACCAGCACGATCACGTAGCCGACCACCGCGGGATTGAATGGGTTCTGTCCCAGGCCGCCGTAAGCGTGTTTGCCGAGCCCGACGGCCGCGACGCTAGCGAACGCCACGATGCCGGGATGCAGACCCGGGGGCAGCGCGAGCGCGAGCAGCGCGCCGGTGACCATGGCGCTGCCGTCCCCGAGTCCGAGCCCTCGTCGCGGCGCGCCGCCGACAAGCTGCAGGGCCAGGGCTTCCGTTGCCAACGCCGCAACCACTGCCACTAGCAGATTGATCACCAACCCGAGCCCGTAGGCGTCCAGCATCACCAGCGCGCCGGGCGCGAGCGCCAGCAGCACGGTAGCCATTACGGTCCGGGGGCTGGCTGGTGGCCGGGTCAGGAGCGCGGGTCCGTTGCTCATGGCGGGTTCTGCCACGGTCGGGCCGCGTCCCGCAGCCGCTGGGCGCGTCGGTCGGCCCGCGTGGCCGCGCGGACGGCGAGCCGTTCCGATCGGCGCTCGAAGCGCGCGCGCGCCGCGTCGGCTTCGGTGGCGAGCGACTGCTGGGCGGCGCTGGCCTGTCTGGCGCGGGTGAAGCCTGCGAGCAGGTCGATGTTGCTCGGACAGACCTGATTGCACAGGCCGCACTCGATGCATCGGTCGAGACCGTGGGCGCGGGCGCTGTCGATATCGCCCGCCTTGGCGTGCCAGAACAGCTCCTGCGGCAGCAAGTCGGATGGGCAGACTGGCGCACACAGGCCGCAGCGGATGCAGGGATGAGCCGGCTCATCCGGCGCCCGGTTGCGGGCGCGGGCCAGAATGCGCACTGGCCGCGCCGCTTCCTGACGCGGGCGGGGTACCAGCTCGATGCAGTCCACCGGGCAGGGCGCCACGCACAGCGCGCAGCCGGTGCAGGTATCGGGCAGCACCGTGTGCAGAAAGGTTTGGGCGCCTACGATGGCGTCGACCGGACACGCCGGCAGGCACAGGGCGCAGCCGATGCAGCGGGTCTCGTCAATCACTGCCACCGGCGCGTCGACCGGCTCCGGCGAGGCGGCCGGGTCGCGCCGCAGCAAGGTCGCGAGGGCCCGCACGGTGCTCTCGCCGCCGGGCGGACAGCGGTCGATCGGCGCGCCCGCGGCGATAGCCTCGGCATAAGGCCGGCAGCCGGGATAACCGCATTGCGCGCACTGCGTCTGCGGCAGGGTCCGATCGATGGCGGCGATCAGCGCGTCGGTGTTGCGCGGAAACCGACGGTCGGTCCACGCCAGCAGCGCACCGGCGCCGGCACTGACCAGACCCAGCACGGCGAGCGTGGCAAGCATCACGGCGTCATACCGGCAAAACCCATGAAGCCAAGCGACAGGATGCCAGCCGTCACGAGCGTGATGGGGGTGCCGCGAAAGGCCTGCGGTATGGTCGCGTGCGCCAGGCGCTCGCGCAGCGCGGCGTAGAGCGTGATGACCAGCGCGAACCCAAGCGCCGCGCCCAGGCTGTGCGCCAGCGTGGCCATCACGCCCAGCGATTGATCGACGGTCAACAGCACCACGCCCAGGACGGCGCAGTTGGTGGTGATCAACGGCAGGTACAGACCCAGCACCGCGTGAATAAGCGGGCTGGTGGCTCGGAGCACCTGCTCGGTGCCCTGCACGACCGCCGCGATGACGGTGATGAACACGATGATGCGCAGAACTTCAAGACCAAGCGGAGCCAGCACGAACTGGTGCAGGCCGTGGCAAATCACGGTGGTCAGCGTCAGCACGAACGCGGTGGCGGCCCCCAGCGCGAGCGCGGGTGGGTAGCGGCTGCTGACGCCGAGAAACGGACACAAGCCCAGGAACTGGACCAGAACCACGTTGTTGACGAGGAGCGCGCCGATCAGGATCAGCCCGAGCTCGCTGATCATGGCGGACCCTCGATCAGCGGACCACCATGCCCGGCTCGGCTCCGGCGTCCGGCGCCAGCAGAAAGATCTCGCGACCCCCGGGTCCGGCAGCCAGCACCATGCCCTCGGATATGCCGAAGCGCATCTTGCGGGGCGCAAGGTTCGCCACCACCACGGTGAGGCGCCCGATCAGAGCGGCGGGCTCGTAGGCGCTGCGGATACCCGCGAAAACGTTGCGCTCGTTGTCCCCTAGCGACAGCGTCAGGCGCAGCAGCTTGTCGGCGCCCGGCACGGTTTCGGCCGCCAGAATGCGCGCCACGCGCAGGTCGATGCGGGCGAAGTCGTCGATACTGATGACCGGTTTCAGATCCTCAACGGAGGCAGCGGCGGGCGTGTCTCATGTTTCGGCCACCGCCGCCAGCTACGGAGCGCGAACACTCTCGGTCCCGACACGACGCTCTTCCTATCTAACGGTGAGGCGCCCGATC
>CAZVMA010000374.1:0-1563 GCA_964628545.1 uncultured Pseudomonadales bacterium
GTTCCAACGCGAAGTGCAAAGCTATCGCCAGCTGCACTGCAACATCTACCAGATACAGACCAAATTTCGCGACGAGGTGCGGCCCCGCTTCGGCGTCATGCGCGGGCGCGAATTCACCATGAAGGACGGGTACTCCTTTCATCTCGAGCAGTCGAGTCTCGACGAGACCTATCGCGAGATGCACGACTGCTACAGCCGCATCCTGACGCGCATGGATCTGCGGTTTCGCGCGGTCGAAGCCGATACCGGCAATATCGGCGGCGCGAATTCGCACGAGTTCCATGTGCTGGCCGACTCGGGCGAAGACACCATCGCGTACGCGGTGAACGGCACCTACGCCGCCAACCTGGAGAAAGCCAGCGCCGCGGCGCCGACAGCCTGCCCGCCGCCGGCGGAGGCGCTTGCCCGCGTCGCCACCCCCGGCCAGGAAAGCATTGCCGATGTCGCCGCCTTTCTGTCCGTGCCTGCCGCACGTTGCGTCAAGACGCTGGTGGTCGAGGGAGTCGACGGTCCGGTGGCGCTCGTGTTGCGCGGCGACCACGTGCTGAACGATATCAAGGCACAAAAGCTTCCCGGGGTCGCCACACCGCTGCGGCTTGCGCCGGACGCGGACGTGCAGGCCGCTGTTGGCTGCAGACCCGGCGCTATCGGACCAGTGGGTCTGCGCATTCCGACCTGGGTGGATCGCGACGCGGCCGCTCTGGCCGACTTTGTCTGCGGCGCGAATACTGACGGCTGGCACCTGACCGGCGTCAACTGGTCGCGCGACGTTGCGCTCGATGTCGCGCAGGTGGCAGATCTGCGCAACGTTGTGCCGGGCGATCCCGCACCTGACGGCAGCGGTCCGCTGGCGCTCCAGCGCGGCATCGAGGTTGGTCACATCTTTCAGTTGGGGCGCGTCTACAGCGCGCCGCTGGCGGCCGGCGTGCTGGATCGCAGCGGCCAGAGCGTAATTCCATTGATGGGCTGCTACGGTATTGGTGTGACGCGACTGGTCGCCGCAATCATCGAGCAAAACCACGACGAGGCCGGCATTATCTGGCCGCTACCGGTCGCGCCCTTCGAGGTGCACATTCTCGCCCTGAACTACACCAAGTCAGACGCGGTGCGCGCAGCCGCAGATGCCCTCGCGGCGGAACTAGAAGCTGACGGGTTGCAGGTGCTGCTGGATGATCGGGACGAGCGGCCTGGGGTGAAGTTCGCCGATGCCGATCTAATCGGCTTGCCTCATCGGATCACGATCGGCGATCGCGGACTGAACACCGGCGTGGTCGAGTACCGTCGGCGCCAGGCCACGGAACAGCAGACGCTGCCGCTGTCCGCCGTGCGTGCTGCTGTTAGAGGCTAATCTTTAGCACCGCGCCCGGTGGTCAGCTCTAGATCGACCGCACGGGCGAGCTCGTCGAGTGACTGCGGCCCCACGAGCACTGACTTGAGTTTGCCGTCCGGACCAATGATCAGCGTCGTCGGCACGACCGAGGGCACGCTCTGTCCGAATCGCGCGCCCGGATCTTCCAGCAGCAGCGGGAACTCGATTGCGAACGCCTCGATCAGCCGCGTGCG
>CAZVMA010000374.1:1573-2952 GCA_964628545.1 uncultured Pseudomonadales bacterium
GACGCCGTCATAGTTGACGCCGAGCACCACAACCTCATCGCCGCCCGCGCGATGCAGGGCATTCAGCTCCGGCATCTCCTTGCGGCACGGCGCACACCATTCGGCCCAGTAGTTGATCACCACATGGCGGCCTTCCCAATCCGAGAAGCTTGCGAACTGGCCGTCGGCGAGCGGCAGGTCGCCACGGCTGCAAGCCGGTGCCAGCACCAGCATGCACACAAGCCACCCGCCCCGGAAACCCGAGCCGCGTCTGATCCTGCGCAAGAACCGCGAAAAACAAGTGTCGGCCATGATGACGACTCCGGCAGCCGGTTGAACGCCCTGAACGGCGCGCACATTATACGGGCCCCCGTCGCACCCCGGTGATCGGCTGATGAGCGCCCGACCCTTCCTGCTGGTTCTGTATTACAGCCGCGGCGGCGGCACCGCCAACCTCGCGCGCCACATCGCGCGTGGCGCAACGGCAGCGGGCGGATTCGACATTCGATTGCGCACGGTGCCGCCAGTGGCTGCTGTCGTGACCGAAACGCTGCCGCCGATTCCGGACCGCGGCGACCTGTACTGCTCACGGGACGATCTGATGCACTGCAGCGGACTAGCGCTGGGGTCACCGACGCGCTTCGGCAACATTGCCGCGCCGCTCAAGCACTTTCTCGACGAGGCGGTTGATGTGTGGCTGGCGCGACAGCTGGTGGGCAAGCCCGCCGCCGTCTTCTGCTCGAGCGGGTCGATGCATGGCGGACAGGAATCGACGCTGCTCAGCATGATGATCCCGCTCCTGCATCACGGCATGTTGCTGCTTGGGCTGCCTTACAGCGAACCGGCACTGAACAGCACCCGGACGGGCGGCAGCCCCTACGGTGCCTCACATGTGTCCGGCGCGGACGGCAGCCCGACGCTGTCGCCGGATGAACAGGCGCTCGCTGAGGCGCTGGGCAGACGACTGGCCATCACCGCGGCCAAGCTGCTGCCGGGGCAGGATTGATCGTGGCAGGGCTACAGTTCCTCGCGTTGCTGTGCATCGGCTCACTATTTGCCCTGACCGGTTTGCGCCAGTTCTTCATCGACCCGCTGCCGGCCGCGGACATCAACGTCATCTGGTTTGGGCTGCAGGTGCTGCCGCTGGTGGCCGTACTGCCAGGCGTGCTGAGGCGACACGGGCGCGGTTTCTTCTATGCCGCGCTCACCGCGCTGCTGTATTTCGTGCACGGGGTGCTGGCAGCGTCAGCCGGGCAGCAAGCGCTGGGGTTGGCGGAGACCGGCTTCTCGATTGGGCTGCTTGCGGTGGCGTTCTTCGCGCTGCGGCGCATGCCTCGCGGGTCGGGTGGCGAGACACCCTGAGGGCGGCCCCGCTCAGTGAATCACCGGCGCCGGCGCCG
>CAZVMA010000375.1:0-2943 GCA_964628545.1 uncultured Pseudomonadales bacterium
CGAACCTGCCCAGCCGTGGCAATGACGTAACGATCAGACAAGGCACCCGACACAATGGCGGCGCCGGCGCTGTTGATCCGATAGTCGATGCGGTCCGGCGCTGCGGCTGCGGCGCGCCGGTGCCAGGTCAAGGCGCCATCATGAAGGCCGCTCTGTCCGCTCGCCGAACCGATGCGGTCGGCAACGGCCGGGTTGCCGCCGAAACGGGTTTCGGCCTGGGTAATCGCGGCCCTGGCCGCCGCGGTGCGGCCACTGCGCGCATGCAGCCAGGCCAGCTGCGCCCAGGCGGCGTCGTGCCCCGGCCGCAGACGGGTCACAGTGCTGAATGCGGATCGAGCGGTGGCGTGATCCTTCAGCTCCAGCGCCACCATGCCAACCAGAAAATGTGCTTCCGCGAGCTCCGGGGCGGCCTCCAGCACGCGCCGCAAAAGCGCGCCCGTGGCGCCAAGATCACCGACCTTCAGCGCTGCGTAGGCGTCGGCGAGCGCCGACCGGATCCAGTCAGCGGGCGGTCTGCTCATACACCGCCCGATACGCGGCGTCGATGGCGCCATTGACGTACGCGAACGCCTCGGAATCAGCATTGGCGATGGAGATGCGGCCGAGCTGCTGGCGGGCGATGACATGCGGACCCGCGCCCCGACTGGCCCCCGGGGGATCCCAGAGATCGGTGTACTCCCAGGAGTAGCCATGCGGCCAGCGATTGACGGTAATGGCCGCAATATCGCGATCTGGGTCGAACCCGTGCGCGCCCCAGGCGGCCAACAGCTGCGCGCGCACCTCGCGCTCGTAGTCGGCGAAGTCGAGCGCCAGCATGGCGTGGCGTCCCCGGCGCAGGCGCTCTCGCGGCGGCAGGGCGGGATCGGGCACCGCGGGTGCATGCCAGCAGTCGAGGATCACGGGTTCACTGGGGTTACCGGAAAACCGATAGCCGCCCATGCTGACCGGGAAATCGAGCCCGAACCGGGACAGGAAACCACCGGGCGCATAGACCTCGGCCAGCCCGGAATCGGCGATCGGACGCCACTGACGCAGGCCCACGTTGATTACCGCAAGCGGAATCTTCTCGGGGTATTCGAGTGCCGCGCGCTGCTCAGGCGGCAAGTCGGAACACAGGTGCGGAATCATGTGATTCCAGCAGGCCAGAATGACGTGACGAGCCGCCACACGCTCCGACGCGTCGCCACGGACGTAGACCACATCGACTTCGTCACCGTTCGGGGTGACCGAAACCACCGTGGCCGATAGCCGAATGCGCGCGGGGCTTCCGACGCGATCAAGCGCGTCATAGCGCAGGGGCGCCAGCACGATGTTTTCCATTCGCCGGTCACGGGCGCCCACCCCCGGGACCGCGTCAGGAATCAGTGACCGCACCAGGAGTCGCGCGAGCCCCGCGTTGCCGTCCGGGAAATGGAAGATGTAGGGCTCGTCCGGATACAACTCGACCGCCCCGGCCGCTTCGCCCGACGCGTCAGCCGCTGCGTCTGCTGACGGGCGCCCTTGCAGCGCCGCAATGCCCTGCTGCAGCCCAGACCCCAGCGCCGGGTAATCAAGCATTTCCGACAGCGACAGGGCATCGGCACCAAAACCCCAGTAAACCTTGGTGACGTCGCGCAGCACCCGCAAGCCGTCTTCCGGCATATCCGTTGCCAGCGTGAGGAACGTTTCGAAGGGTGTCTGCGCTGGTGTCGCAAGCGCCGCCCGCACGGCCGGCGTGTCGTTCAGCTGCCCGCGGAAGAGCCGCTGCAGCGCTGTGCGGGCGGCGGGCGAGACCGGGTAATCGGCAAGCCGTTGCTGCAGGGTCGCCGGGTCCGGGGCCGTCACCGCGTCCGGCACCAGGCGATCGACGCCGAAGCGGGCGCGCTCGAACAGCACGCCGTAGTCGAGGCCGAAACGAGACAGAAATCCGACATCGTAGTAGTCGTGAAACCGCGCCACATCGACGCCGACCGCTTCAATCACCTGCCGCGCGATTCGGGAGTAGCTGCGCGGCGCCTCGAAGCTTTGGCTGCCGCCGTAACCGATCAGCGTACGCCCTTCGACGACCATCTCGTTACGCCGGGCGTGGCCGCCGAAGTCGTCGTGATTATCGACAATCAGGATGCGGCAATCGGCGCCCGCCTGCTGCCGGAACAACCAAGCCGCTGCCAGACCGGAGATGCCCGCGCCTACGACCACCAGGTCGTAGACGTCGTCAGTACGTCGCGCTGGCCGAGGCCAGCGGCGCCCCTCGCGCGCCAGCGCGTGTGCGACCTCGAACGAGCCCGGGTGCGCGCCGCGCAGGCCGGTGCGTGCGGGAGGGTAGGCAGAGGCCCCGGCACGCCCGGACTGTACTCCACTGGCGCGCGCCACCCCAGCCAGGCTGGCCCCGACCGGCACCGCCATGCCCTGCAAAAACGAGCGTCGCGTAATCGATCTGGTCGCAGTTCGGGCGCGGGTGCGGGTGCGGGTGATTGGTCCGATTGTTGCGCGTGACATGACTTCGTCCGACTCCGGCGGCATGATCGCAACGGCGGCGCCGCTTCGGGCCCCGCCGACCGGCCTATCATAGCCGTCCAATCGCCCGGATATCGCCGGCCAGCCCGTTGGCTGATGATCGACGAGCGTCAACCGAAAGGGATTCTTCGCACAGCGTCGCCATGACACCCGAAACCCCATCTGCGCCGGAGTCCGGTTTCCTGAAGCTGACTGAGGTGCGCAAGTCTTACGGTGCCTCAATCGCGGTGGCCGGCGTGTCGCTGGATGTGGCCGCGGGCGAATTCCTCACCCTGCTCGGCCCTTCCGGCTGCGGCAAGACCACGCTGCTGCGCATGATCGCCGGGTTCGAGACGCCGGACGCCGGGCGCATCCTGCTCGGCGCAGACGATCTACAGCGGCTGCCGCCCTACCGGCGGCCGGTCAACATGATGTTTCAGTCGTACGCCCTGTTTCCGCATCTGTCGG
>CAZVMA010000376.1:0-2939 GCA_964628545.1 uncultured Pseudomonadales bacterium
CGCCAACCGGTGGCGGCATGAACGAGGTGCGCAGCCCCTCGGCGATCGCCAGATCCAGCATGGCGTCAAACGGCGTCTTGCCGGAGGCCGCGGCGATTGCGCCCACGGTCTGGCCTTCCAGCGCCTTGTGGGCCGGATCCGCCACGGCGTGCACAGTCAGCGCCGCCCAGTCGGCCAGTCCGCGCATCGGGCCCCGAGCCCGCGCGCTGGCGTCCAGTTCCTGACGTCGCGCCGGGTCGCTGAGCCCGCGGATGCGTTCTTCGATCGGCAGGCGGAACAGGTAGTCCCAGCCGTTCATCGCGTCGAACACAAAGCCGCCGAAGAGATTAATGCGCAGCGTGATCGGCTGCGGAATGGTGAGTGCTCGAACGTCGCCGCCGCGGGCGCGGGCATAATCGGATGCTGACAGCTGGTTGGCCATGGTGTCCGGATCACCCGCGTTCAGGGCGTTCCAGTTGAGCGGTCGCGCAGCGGCGGTGGACATGTCGGCCATCAGCGTCTTGATGCTGTCGCTGAAGCGTCCGACCGCCGGCAGAAACTCGAGCGAAGTGCCCTCGAAATCGCGGCAAACGCGGGCCAGCTCGATGATCTCCTCGCGACTGGCGTGGCGCGACGGCACCGGATCACCGTCGGCGTCATTGTGCGTTGGAGAAATGGTGGACGAGAACCCGAGGGCGCCCTCCGCCAGGCTGCGCGCGAGCAGCTGCTTCATGCGTTCGAGTTCCGCCGGCGTCGCCTCATGACCCACGGCACGTTCACCCATGACCGCACAGCGGATGGCGCTGTGTCCGGCCATGAAACCGGCGTTCAGTCCCAGCCGGCCGTCTAGCTTGCCCAGATACTCGCCGAACGACGACCAGTCCCACGGCACACCGGCCTGCAGGCTGGCCTCCGGCATGCCCTCCACCCGGGCCAACATGCGCAGCAGATAGGGCGCGGCGGTGGGCGTCAGCGGCGCGATGCTGAAGCCGCAATGGCCGCCCCAGACGGTGGTGACCCCGTGGAAGCACGAGGGGCTGAGCGCCGGATCCCAGAAGACCTGAGCATCGTAATGGGTGTGCACGTCGACGAAGCCCGGGCTCACCACGCAGCCACCGGCATCCAGCGTTTCCCGCGCCGGGCCGCTGACATCGCCAATGGCTGTGATGCGACCGTCTGTTACCGCAATCGAACCCATGACGGACGGCGCGCCGGTGCCGTCCACAATGCGCGCATTCCTGATCACCAGATCGTACATGGTCACTCCCCCCGTTATCGAACGCCTTGCTTCAGAGGGATTAGAACACGTTTGAAAAATGACGCGGAAGGGGGCAGCATCGAGCGCACGGGGAGATTAGGGGGGCACCATGATCACGCTGCCGCATCATGTGGAATTCCTGACCGAACGCTGGGCCCTCGAGGCGCAGCAGTTCCTCGAACGTCGCATCCAGGCAGAGCGCAGCCGCCATGAAGGCCGGCCGTTCAGCCTGTCGATCCGCTGTACGCATGCGCCGCCGCACCTCGACTGCCCGGGGCCTATTGCGGCGTGGAGCGCCCGATTCGATGGCGCCACTCTGGCGGTCGCCGCCAGCTTCGATCCCGATGCCGATCTTCGGCTTGAGGGCGATTACCAGGCCACTCTGACCGCCGCCCAGACCGTCGGCGCACTCGCGCCCGACATCATGGCCGAGGCGCTCGCGGAAATACGCCATGTCTACGGGCCGGACGCGCTGCGACTGACCGGCACGCTGCCGGACCCGGCGGCGCTCGAGCTCGTTGCGCTCTGCCACGACCATCTCGCACGACGAACGGTCGAAAATCCGGACTTGGCCCATCGCGCGGCCCGTCTCGGCATCGCCGATCGCGTGCGCGACATGGAAGCCAACGGCTATACGGTGATCGAGCGCGCCATCTCGCCCGCGTTTGCCGACACCCTGCGCGCGGCGACACTGCAGGCGCTGCTGCCCCATCACGGCACCCAGCTGCAGTGGATGCTTTATCACGGCCGGGCATTCGAGCGCGTGGTGCAGAATCCGCTGCTCATGACGCTGATCGATGCCTCACTGGGACGCGGTGCGGTGATCGCGTCGCTGAGCGCCATTCGGCGCGGCCCAGGGCCCGGCTTCATCCCGATACACACCGACTATTCCATGGTCCCGGAGCCATACCCGGAATTCGCCATGACCGGTGTCGGCGTCTGGGCGATGGAGGACTGGACCGTCCAATCAGGCCCGACCTGGATCGTGCCCGGCAGTCATCGCATGCGCCGCGGCCCGCGCAAGGGCGAGGGGCTGGATGCCGGGGTGCCGATCGAAATGCCGAAAGGGTCGGTCGTGTTCTTCACTCACGGCATCTGGCACTGGCAGGGTGACCGCACGGCCCCCGGCGAGCGCGTGACGCTACACGCGCACTTCAACCGCGGCATCCTGCGCGGGCTCGAGCCCAAGAAGGTGGACGTGCAGATGATGCACCGCAATCCGCCTCGGCTCGGCGAGATGCTGGGCGAGGACGACTGGTTCGACAAACTCACCGCACACGGGCGCGATCATGTTCGAGCCGCGTACATGGCGCGCCTGCACCAATTTTCGGACGCACGCAAACAGCAGCTGCTGGAGGAGCATTCCGCATGAGCCGGCTGCCCAACGCCTTTTCGAATCTGGGTTTCGACCCGGACGCGCTACGCGAGCGCTACCGCCAGGAACGGGACAAACGGCTTCGGGATGACGGCGACGATCAGTACGTCGAGATTGCCGAAGCCTTCGCCCACTATGCCGAGGCGGACCCATACGTCGACCCGGGCTTCGAGCGTGAATCGATCGACGCCGAGATCGAGGTGGTAATCATCGGCGGCGGCTTCAGCGGCATGCTGGCCGCAGTGCGACTGCGCGAGCGCGGCATTACCGACGTGCGCATCGTCGAATCGGGAGGCGATTTCGGCGGTACCTGGTACTGGAACCGCT
>CAZVMA010000377.1:0-2913 GCA_964628545.1 uncultured Pseudomonadales bacterium
CGAGCAGCGGATCCCAGTCGCCCCCCCAGATCACCTTCAGCACGTTCCAGCCCGACCCGCGGAAGCCCGCTTCCAGCTCCTGGATGATCTTGCCGTTGCCGCGCACCGGCCCGTCCAGCCGCTGCAGGTTGCAGTTGATCACGAAGATCAGATTATCGAGCTGCTCTCGACCCGCCAGGCCCAGCGCGCCCAGCGCTTCCGGCTCGTCGCATTCGCCGTCGCCTAGAAACGCCCAGACCTTTCGATCCTGCATCGGCACGATGCCGCGGCTGTCGAGGTACTTCATGACGTGGGCCTGATAGATCGCCTGCAGCGGCCCAAGGCCCATGGACACGGTGGGGAACTGCCAGTATTCCGGCATCAGCCAAGGATGCGGGTAGGAGCTGAGGCCCTGCCCGCCGACTTCGCGCCGGAAATTGTCTAGATCAGCCTCGGACAGCCGGCCTTCCAGAAACGAACGGGCATAGATGCCGGGCGCCGCATGCCCCTGAAAGTAGATCAGATCACCCGGATTGGCGTCGGTCGGACCCCGGAAGAAATAGTTGAAGCCGACATCGTAGAGCGTTGCCGACGAGGCGAACGAGGAAATGTGGCCGCCGAGCTCACCCGGCCGGGAGTTGGCGCGCACCACCATGGCCAACGCATTCCAGCGGATCAAGGAGCGCAGCTTGCGCTCCATGAACAGGTCGCCCGGCATGAAGGCTTCCTTGTTCGAGGGAATGGTGTTCCGGTAGGGCGTGGTGATGGTGTACGGCAACCGGGCGCCCGTGCGGGTCATGCGCGCCGAAAGGCGCTCGAGCAGGAAGTTCGCGCGATCTACCCCGGCACGGTCCAGCACCGATTCCAGTGCGTCCAGCCACTCACGGGTTTCGGTGACGTCTTCATCCCCCGCCCCACCGATGGCTCGATCCCGATCCGCCATGACGCCTGCGCTCCTGTCAGTGCTTGTTGCCAGTCTAACCGCCCGCGCACACCCGCGGCATCAGCACGCGGCGAGCACTCGCAGCCAGTCGAAGTGCGGGCCCGGATCGCGCTTGCGGCCCGGCGCGATCTCCGCGTGCCCCACCACGGTATCGCGTCCAAGCGCGGGATAGCGAGCGATCAGCACAGGCAGCAATTGCTCCAGCACCCGATACTGCGCATCTTCGTAGGGTGTGCGTTCCGTACCCTCAAGCTCGATGCCGATCGACAGCCGGTTGCAGCCGCTGCGCCCGCGCCAGGACGACACGCCGGCGTGCCAGGCGCGTCGATCGAACGGCACAAGCTGTACCATCTGGCCCTGCCGGTCGATCAGCAGATGCGCCGACACGCGCACACCCGCCAGATCGGCGAGCGATGGGTGCGCGGCGGTATCGAGCTGTCCCGCCAGCAGCGCCTCCGGCAAACCAGTGCCGAACTGACCCGGCGGCAGACTGATGCAGTGGATGACCACCAGCTCGATCCGAGCGCCAACGCCGCGATCGTCGCCACTGCGATTGCCGGCACTGCGATTGTCCGCATTTCGATCGTCGGCGTTGCGCGAGGGCGCCCGCCGGGCAACGTCGAGCCAGTGGTGTTCGTCGATCCGCAACTGGTCGATCCGCCGGCGTAAAGCCTCCGCCCTGATGCCCGGACGGTAACAACCCCACGGAGACCGGGCAAGGGCGTTTCGGCTATCCTGCGCCCCTTCAGATACAGGGTTGCCGGCATGCTGATCGACGAACATCTGCGCGCAGCCATCACGGCGGAAGTCAGCGCGGCGCTGGCCGAGGACGTGGGCAGCGGCGACATCTCCGCCGCCCTGATAGACCCCGCGCGCATCGCGCGCGCGCGGGTGATCACGCGCGACGACGGGGTGTTCTGCGGTACCCCCTGGGTGCAGGAGACCTGCGCTCAGCTCGACCCCGACATCGTGGTCGAATTCGCGGTTGCCGACGGCGCGAGCGTCACCGCCGGCCAGACCCTGTTCACGCTGGCCGGCCGCGCGCGGAGCCTGCTCACAGCCGAGCGCACGCTGCTCAACTTCGTGCAGCTGCTGTCCGGCACCGCGACCGCGACACGCGTGTACGCAGACCTGATCGCCGATACCGAGACCCGGTTGCTCGATACGCGCAAGACCATTCCGGGCCTGCGCCTCGCCCAGAAATACGCGGTGCGCTGCGGCGGTGGTCACAACCATCGCCTCGGCCTGTACGACGCCTTTCTGATCAAGGAAAACCACATTGCGGCCGCGGGCGGCATCGGTGCCGCCGTTGCCGCCGCGCGGGCCTACCGCCCCGGCAGCCCGATCGAAGTGGAGGTCGAGACGCTCACGCAACTGGACGAAGCGATTGCGGCCGAAGCCGACATTGCCATGCTGGACAACTTCACGCTGGCGGACACGGCCATCGCCGTGCGTCATGCCTCCGGGCGTATTCGCCTCGAAGCCTCCGGCGGAATCGACAACGAGTCCATCGTTGCCATCGCGCGCACGGGCGTCGACTACATCTCGCTCGGCATCATCACTAAGCGCGTACTGCCGCTGGATCTGTCGATGCGCTTCATCGACTGACCCAGCGCGGACCCTGCGCGCCGCGGGGTTATCCCCGCGCCACCCAAGCCGCGGCGTTTTCGCCGGCCAGCTTGCCGAACACCACGCACGGCCCGTATGAGCCGCCGCCGCCGATGTAGCGATCTCCGTGCAGTGAGCCCACGGTTTCGCCGGCGGCATAGAGGCCGGGCACAGCGGATTCGTTGCGCCGCAAGACCCGGGTATCGGCATCGATGCGCAGTCCGGTTCCCGTCCAGCAGATGATCGCCGGCCGCAGCTCGGCTGCGTAGAACGGCGGTGTCACCAGCGGGCGCATGCCCGATGCCGGGTTCTTGAAATAGACGCTGTCGACACCTCGCGCGCAGTCGGCGTTGTAGCGCGCGATGGTGCCCGCAAGCACCTCG
>CAZVMA010000378.1:0-1736 GCA_964628545.1 uncultured Pseudomonadales bacterium
CCAGGTGCCTACGGCACCCGCAAGCCCGTGATTCAAGAGCGTTGCCGCCAGAATGCCGAGCACGATCGGCAGCGGCCGCCGAAACCGCGCCGCCAGCAGGAACGCCAGCAGCTGGGTTTTGTCGCCGATCTCTGCCAGCGCCACCACGCCGGTGGACACAAGCAGCGCCTCCAAGCCTGTCATCTCGGTTCGATTACCAGATGCGCACGCGCGCCTCGGGCGGCAGATACAGCTGGTCGCCCGGCTTCACGTCGAAGGCCGTGTACCACGCATCAATGTTCCGTACCGGGCCGTTGATGCGGTAGTTGGGTGGGCTGTGCGGGTCGGTTTCCAGGCGCTGCCGCAGCTCGTCCTCGCGGTACTTGCCCTGCCATACCTGTGCCCACGCGAGGAAGAACCGCTGGTCGCCCGTGAGGCCGTCCAGCACGGGCGCTTCACCGTTCGAGGTCTTGTCGAGATGCCGGCGATAGGCGGCGTGGGCCATCTGCAGTCCGCCCAGATCACCGATGTTCTCGCCCATGGTCAGCTGCCCGCTGATGCGCGCGCCCGGCAGCGGTTCGTAGGTGTCGAACTGGGCGCCCAGCCGGTTTGCCCGCTCGGTGAACGCAGTGTTGGCGGCTTCTGTCCACCAGTTCCGGATCTGTCCCTTCTCGTCGAACTGGCGGCCCTGATCGTCGAAGCCGTGCCCGATTTCGTGGCCGATCACCGCACCGATGGCGCCGTAGTTTACCGCCGCGTCGGCAGCCGGATCGAAGAACGGCGGCTGCAAAATGCCCGCGGGGAAGGTGATCTGGTTCAGCAGCGGGTTGTAGGAGGCGTTCACGGTTTGCGGCGGGTAGGGCCAGCGCTCGCGATCCACGGGTTTGCCGAGCCGCTCGATCTGGTCGCGCCAGCCGAATTCGGTCAGCGCCAGGGCGTTTTCGAACAGCGATTGGCCAATGCTCAGGCTGCTGTAGTCGGTCCACTTCGTCGGATAGCCGATCTGCGGCTCGAAGGTCGACAGCTTCAGCAGAGCCTGAGCTCGCGTTTCGTCATCCATCCACTCGTTTTCGCGCAGGCGCGCCTCAAGCGCCGCAATGAGGTCGGCCACCAGATCATCCATGGCTGCCTTGCTGGAGGGCGGGAAGTGACGCTCGACATAGATTTGGCCCACGGCGTCGCCCAGCTGGTAGTCGATCTGGTTCACGCCGCGCTTCCAGCGCTCGCGCTTCTCCTGCACGCCGCGCAGTGTCTGGCTGTAAAACGCCCAGTTCGCGTGGTCGAAGGCTTCTGGCAGATACTCGGCGTGATCGCTGATAAACCGGAAGGCCAGCCAGTCCTGCAATACGGCGATGTCTGCCGCCGCGAGGATTTCGGCGGTGCCATCAATTGCGGAGGGTTGCGCGACCAGATACGTCGAGACCTCGGCGATGCCCAGCGCACCGAGTACCGTATCCCAGTCGAATTCGGGCGCCAGCGTCCGCAGCGCGGCGCCGTCCATCGGGTTGTAGGTCTTTTGGATGTCGCGGCTGTCTTCCTGCGTCCAGTGCACCTTCGCGATGTCCGTCTCGAGCGCCAGAATGCCCGCGGCGCGCTCGACGCCACGATCGATGCCGGCGAGCTCAAACAGCGTGGCGATGTAGTTCCGGTAGGCTTCCCGATAACCGGGGAAGTTGCCGTCTTCCTTCAGGTAGTAGTCGCGATCCGGCAGCCCGATGCCCGACTGATCGACATACACGATGTAGCGCGTGGTGTCG
>CAZVMA010000378.1:1746-2908 GCA_964628545.1 uncultured Pseudomonadales bacterium
GATCGGGTATCACGCCGAAGGCGGCGGGGCCCACGTGGTGCACGCTGGCCATCAGTCGAGTGAGCGCCGGTCGGTCCGCGGCGGCGTAGATCGCCCCCAGATGCGGTTTCAGCGGTGCTGTGCCCGCGGCGGCGATCGCCGTCGTGTCCATCCACGATCGGTAGTAGTCGCCGACCTTTTGTTCCAAGGAGCCCGGCTTACCGCTGGCCTCGGCCAGTGATTCCACGATCGCGTGCACATCGGCCTCGGCGTCAAGCCGCAGCTTGGTAAACGAGACATAGCTCGGCAGATCGGCCGGGATCTCGAACGAGTTGAGCCATTTGCCGTTCGCGTGACGCGCGAAATCTTCGCCCGGACGCACTGTCGGATCGCCCTGCGTGGTGTCGATGCCCCAGGCCCCGAACGCTGCTTTTGGGGCAGTCGCGTTGCCGCCTGCGTCGGCTGGCACGGTTTCCTCCGGTGTGGCGGTTTGGTTCTGGCCGCACGCGGACAGGGTCAGCAAGGTGCCGAGCGCAAGGCTCGCAAGAGCGCTTCGGGCCAGGTTTCGGGCGGAGGGTCGGGTTCGGGTGTTTTCGATCATGGTTGTCCTGCGGGTTCGGGCGGTTGCGCGCCAGCGGGAGGTCCGACCGGTCGCAACTGCGGGATGGCCGGATGTTGCAGACTCGCATCATCGCCGATCCTGCAGCGGTTGGCACCGCAGCGGGCGCCGATCAATAGCAATCGACGATAATTCCGATCGAAACAATCGATCGCGTGGATCATTGATCCGGGGTTCAATGTGGGGCATCGCGGCAGACGCCGCGTTTTCGGAGACATCACGATGAACGAACACCAAAGATTGCGGCCGGCGCGCTGGTCGGCGCGCTTGGCCCTCGTCTGCGCGTTTGCCGCAGCGGCGGGCAGCGTGCAGGCCGATAGCGGGCCTCGGTCGACCCAGTACTGGTGGCCGGATCAGATCGATCTCAGCCCGCTTCGGCAGCACGACGTCGAATCGAATCCCTACGGGCCTGACTTTGACTACGCGGCAGCGTTTGGCGCGCTGGATCTTGCTGCCGTCAAGCGCGACATCGAAGCGGTGATGAAAACCTCGCAAGACTGGTGGCCAGCGGACTATGGCCACTACGGGCCGTTTTTCATCCGCATGGCGTGGCACAGCGCGGGC
>CAZVMA010000379.1:0-2907 GCA_964628545.1 uncultured Pseudomonadales bacterium
GTGTCGCGGTCGCGGATAGTCACTGTGTCGTCTTTCTCGATGGTGTCGAAATCGACGGTGACACATAGCGGTGTGCCTACCTCGTCGTGGCGGCGGTAGGCTTTGCCGATGTTGCCTGTGTGCTCGTACACAATACGCCCAAGCCCAAGCGCCTGCAGTTCCCGCTTGATGGCGCGCGCCTTGTCCACAATGCCTTCGTGATTGCGCTTCAGCGGCACCACGGCCACCTTGATGGGGGCCAGATGCGGCTTGAAACCCAGCACCGTGCGCTCGGTGCCGTTTTCCAGCTGCTCCACGCGATAGGCCTCGTTCAGCACCGCGAGCACGCCGCGATCAACGCCGGCCGAGGGCTCGATCACGTAGGGCACGGTCCACGTCTTCGCGTCTAGATCCTGCACCGCCAGCTTGGTGTTGGAGTGCGTGTTCGGCATGACGCGCGCCTTGATGTTGAACTCGTCCTGCGCCTTGGTGTGGGAACCCAGGTCGAAGTCGGTGCGGTTCGCAATGCCCTCCAGCTCTTCCACGCCGTGTGGGAAGTGGTACATCAGGTCGACCGTGGCCTTGGAATAGTGGGCCAGGTCAGCCTCGGGCACGTAGAACAGCTCGATGCGATTGCGCGGCACGCCTTGTGCCTCCCACCACTTCAGCCGCTCCTCCACCCAGGTGGTGTGCCAGGCCTCGTCGGTGCCGGGGTCGACGAAAAACTCAAGCTCCATCTGCTCGAACTCGCGCACCCGGAACACGAAGTTGCGAGGCGTGATTTCGTTTCGGAACGCCTTGCCGATCTGGGCAATGCCGAACGGGGGCCGGCGCGAGGTGGAATCGACCACGTGCCGGAAGTTGGTGAAGATGGCCTGCGCGGTTTCCGGGCGCAGGTACGCAAACGTGCTGCCGTCGGACACGGGGCCGAGGGCCGTCTTGAACATCAGATTGAACGGACGGGGTTCGGTCAGGTCGGTCGAGCCGCAGCTTGGGCATCGCGCCTCGCTGAGGTGGTCGGCCCGATGCCGGGCCTTGCAGTTGCGGCAATCGACCAGCGGGTCGGTAAAGGTGTCTTCGTGGCCCGAGTATTTCAGCGTCAGCGGGTTGGTCAGAATCGCGGCGTCCAGACCCTCTACGTCGTCGCGTTCGTACACCATCGACCGCCACCACGCCGCTTTCAGATTGTTCTTCAGCCGCGGTGCCTGTTCGCAGCCGGGCGGCAGCAGGCCACCATAGAGATCGCTCGACTGAAACACGAAGCCGCGGCGTTTGCAGAGCGAGACCAGTTCATCCATGGATGATGCGGGCACAGCAACCTCGGGCGCAGTTTTTCGGGGCCGGAACTATAGCGAAACGGGCTGGCAGTTGCAGTTGCGGGGCATTCGGGCGATGGTGATAACCCTCATTTAACACAATTTACCTGCCGTATACGTTTACGACATCCGGGTGACACCTCAGCACATAGCGCTGCGCCATGTCGGATTGGAAGCCGGTTTAATCACGCCATCGCTTGAACCGTGCTACCTGGATACCGACATGAACCAATACGCGACACTGAAACCTGCCGGTACCGGCACGGCCCTTTTGGAGCCGGGCTTTTCGTGGAGCGATTCATTGCTGCACGTTCATCGCGCCGGCGGCGAGTGGTATTTCACCTCGCGCTTCGGTGACATTGGTCCGTTTCGAACGCGGGAGCAGGCGTATCAAGAGGCCGCCGCGCACGCGCGGGTGTGTTAGGTCGGCGGATGACGCGGGAGTCCATGGGCACCCGGGCGCTCAGTCGCTAACATCGTCAGCTCAAGCACAGGAGCATGCCCATGGCGACCCACGGCAACGTCATCATGAAACTGGTGCCCGAGGATGACTTCATGCATCCGGTCGAGGCGGCCAGCAATTTTAACGAGAGCATGTACTTCAATGTCTTCGACCGGGCCAATCGTATCGGTGCCTGGTTTCGGCTGGCCAATCGGCCGAACGAAGGCAAGGGCGAGATGACGTGCTGCATCTATCTGCCTGACGGCCGTATCGGCTTCATGTTTGCCCGGCCCGAGCGCAGCAACAACGATGCGCTGGACGGCGGCGGCATGACGTTTACCGTGATCGAGCCGCACAAGCACCTAAGGGTCACCTATCGCGGCAAACTCTGCCTGCTCGCGAACCCGCAGGACATGCTCGACCCCGGCAAGGCGTTCAAGAGCAACCCGATCGTTCCGGCGGAAATCGATCTCGATTTTCTGGGGGTATCGCCCATGTTCGGGGGCGAGCCCGTCAACGCCGATGGCAGCCCGATCGAGCAGAAGGCCGAGGAATCGTTCGCGCGCGGGCACACGGAGCAACATACGCGGGGCACCGGCACGATCCGGGTCGAAGGTGTGACCTACCCCATCGACGGGCTGGGGCTGCGCGATCACTCCTGGGGCCCGCGTTTCTGGCAGGCGGTGTATTGGTATCGCTGGCTGCCCATGAACTTCAGCGATGATTTCGCGATGATGGTGTCGATCACCTGCAAGGCCGGCGAGGCCCCGCGTGCGGGCGGCATGGTGCTGCGCAATCACGAGTACGTGATGATTCGCGACGCGCGTATCGAGACCGTGTACGACGACAACCAGTGTCAGAAGACCTTCAAGGTATGGGCGCGGACGGACGAGCGTGAATACAACGTCACCGGTACCGTGATGTCGTTGATCCCCTTGCGTAACCGTCGCCGAACCCCGGAGGGCGACGACCTGATGACCCGCATCACCGAGGGCATGACCGAGTACGCGTGCGATGGGCAGAAGGGTTATGGGCTGTCCGAGTACCTCGATCAGGTGATTGATGACGTGCCGGTGGGATTGAAGGTGGGGTACTGACGCAACGACTCTGCGGGCTGCCTTGGCACGTCCAATCCCGGTCAGTATGCTCGGGATCCCCAAATCCGAATCG
>CAZVMA010000380.1:0-2907 GCA_964628545.1 uncultured Pseudomonadales bacterium
GTCGCGATAGCGGTTCAGGATCACCTGGGCGGTCATGCGCAGCACCGGGTCTGCCTGCTGCAGGCGCCGGGCAAAGTCAGTCTTTGAGATGCGCAGCAGCGTGCAGTCCTCGAGCGCTCGCACCGTAGCCGTGCGCGGCGCATCGTCGACCAGCGCCATCTCGCCGATCATGGTGTCGATACCGCGGGTTCCGACACACTGGGACCGTCCATCGGGTTGCCCGAGCAGGATCTCGACCCGCCCCGACTCGATGATGTACGCGAAATCGCCGGGATCGCCCTGGCGGATGATGATGTCGCCCGCCCCGAAGGCCACCCGGGCGCTGGCGGCGGAGTTACCCGCGTGGCCAAGGTTGGCTTGCGACTGGCGCGTGTGAGGAAGGGTCGAATTAGGCATGGTAACCGTGTGTACGCTGGGTCGAACCGTCGCTGGGCTGAACATGTCGCTCCGGGGAATTACGGAACCCGAGCTCCAAGATTAGCCGCACAGTACGCAGTCTGACTGTGCGGTAGTACTCATTTGCGACGCGATGGGGGTCACGGGCGCGCCTCCCCGTGACCCACGCCGATCAGAACTGGTTCATCGTGTTGGCGGCGCCTCCGGCCAACAGAGCCTTTTCGCCCAGGAAGTACTCCTTGTGGTCATCGCCCACGTTCGAGCCGGCCAGGTCCTGATGCTTCACCGCCGCCAGCCCGCGCCTAATCTCGCGCCGCTGTACGTCGCGCACGTAGGCCAGCATGCCCATCTGGCCAAAATAGCCTTCGGACAGCTGATCCGTGGACAGCGCCGCCGTGTGGTAGGTGGGCAGCGTGATCAGGTGATGGAAGATGCCGGCCTCGCGGGCGGCATCGCGCTGGAAGTTCTGAATCAGTTGATCCGCCTCGACGGCCAAGGGCGAGTCGTCGAAGCGCGCGTCCATCAGACCCTTGTCGACCGTCTTCGGATCCGGGTAGGCCGAGAGATCTCGCCCCGCGCGCTGCCACTCGCCGTACACCTGCTCGCGGAAGGCGAGCGTCCAGTTGAACGACGGCGAGTTGTTGTACACCAGTTTGGCTTCGGGCCGAACCTTGCGAATCTCGTTCATCATGGCCGCGATCTGGGCGACGTTCGGCTTCTCGGTTTCGATCCACAGCAGGTCGGCACCGTGCTCCAGGCTGGTAATGCAGTCGAGTACCACCCGATCGAAGCCGGTATCTTCCCGGAACGCGTACAGGCCGTTGTCGAGCCGCTTGGGCTTGCACAGCTTGCCGCCCTGATGAATGGTGACGTCGCCATCCTTCAGGTCGTTGATGTCCGACACCGGAGTCACTTCCAGGAAGTCGCAGTAGCGGCTGCCGAGGTCGCCGGGCGACAGCGATACCGGCACCTTCTGGGTCAGACCGGCGCCGAGCGAATCGGTGCGCGCCACAATGATGCCGTTATCGATGCCGAGCTCCAGGAAGGCATAGCGGACGGCATTGATCTTCGACACGAAGTCCTCGTGAGGCACGGTGACCTTGCCGGCCTGGTGACCGCACTGCTTGGCGTCGGAGACCTGATTTTCGATCTGGATCGCGCAAGCGCCCGCCTCGATCATCTTCTTGGCCAGCAGATAGGTCGCTTCCTCGTTGCCGAAACCCGCGTCGATGTCGGCGATGATCGGCACCACGTGGGTCTCGTAGTCGTCGATCCGCTTCAGGATGGCATCGACGTTCTGGCCACGGGCGCGCGCTTCATCCAGCTCGACGAAAATATGCCGCAGCTCACGCGCATCAGCCTGCTTCAGGAACGTGTAGATTTCCTCGATCAGCGCCGGCACGCTGGTCTTTTCGTGCATGCTCTGGTCGGGCAGCGGGCCGAACTCGGAGCGCAGCGCCGCCACCATCCAGCCAGAGAGGTAGATGTAGCGGCGGTCGGTGGATTTGTGGTGCTTCTTGACCGCCATCATCGTCTGCTGGGCGATGAACCCATGCCAGGCACCCAGCGACTGGGTGTAGAGCCCGGTATCGCGGTCGTAAGCCGCCATGTCGCGGCGCATGATGTCGGCCGTGTACTGGGCAATCTCGAGACCCGTGCGGAACCGGTTCTGCAGGCGCATGCGCACGGCATATTCCGGGTTGATGGCCTTCCACTCGTCGCGCTGCCGCAGCATGGCGCGCACTGCCTCGATCTCGTTCAGGTATGCAGACACGGTTCCTCCTGGAAATCCCGGTTTGGGCTCGAACCCTCTGGCCCCGAGCCGATTCAGCCTGGGTCAGATGGGCACATGCCCTTTGAGAATAGACGGCTTCTACTCGCCTGCTGGCGGCGGTTGGCGGCTTCTGGCGGCCGTTGCCCGAGATGACCGCAGCAGATCAGGCCACTGCCGACAGCAGCGGACGCGCACCTTAGCAGCGACCTTCGCGCAAAAATATGGAATAACCCACAACCAACCTATTCCTGATGCGACTTGGTTGCATTGCACTGATCCAATCACCGAACATGGGGCGTATCAGGGGAGACTCCCATGCACGCACGGCGTGTCCGCATCGGGCTTGCCATCGCCGGTGTTCTGGCGGTGATCGCGCTGCTCGCGGCTGAATTTGGTCCGGGACTGGCCATCCGCGTGCCCGGTCTGCTGACCGACTGGCGCGATCCCATCGGCCCGAACCTGCCCGTTACCTGGGATCAGGGCCCACAGGCGCCCCAGCCCGACAGTGATGGCGCGACCCGACGCCCGCCTAACATCGTGCTGATCCTGGCGGACGACCTGGGTTTTAACGATATCTCCCTGCATCGACCACCAGCGCCGGATGGGCAGCAAAAAAGCCCGTCCCCCGGCGACATGCCGCCGACCCCAAGCATCGACGCGCTGGCCAGCGCGGGCGTGCAGTTCACCAGCGGCTATGCCGCCCACAGCAGTTGCGCACCCTCGCGCGCCGCGCTACT
>CAZVMA010000381.1:0-2880 GCA_964628545.1 uncultured Pseudomonadales bacterium
CCTTACGAGGAGGTACACGATGAGTATGGCGATGGACGAGGAGATCAAGCGCTGGACAGCCCGGCGCAAAGCGGCGGTGGTCCTGGAAATCATTCAAGGCAAGACGACGGTGGCGGAGGTCAGCCGCCAGTTCGACCTGACACCTTCGGAGATCGAGGACTGGATCGACCACGGCAAGTCCGGGATGGAGAACGCGCTGAAGGCCAAGCCCGAGGACATTCGGGAGCAGTACGAGCGCCAGCTGAAGGAACTGCAGGAGGCCTACGGCGAGGCGATGATGGAGCTGCGTGCCCGAAAAAAGTTGGAGTCCCTGCTGGGGAAGGACGAGACATGATCACGTCCATCCAGCGGGGACTTCGGGAAGACGGCTACGAGGTGTCGATCAGCCAGTTGTGCCGGTGGTTCGATGTGCCGAGGCGCACGGTGTATTACCGACGGACTAAGCGCGCGCCGCGGCTGCGAACCGAGGTGGTGGAGCCGATCAAGGAGCTGATCGAGAAAGAACCCTCATTCGGTTACCGGACGGTTGCTAACCTGTTGAGGATGAACAAGAACACCGTCCAGCGGGTGTTTCAGCTGAAGGGTTGGCAAGTGAGGCGCCGTCCGATCGGGCACCGCCCCCGGATCGAGGCGCTGCCCTCGGTGGCGCAGCGGCCGAATGAGCGATGGGCAACGGATCTGTGCCGGGTATGGGGAGGGCGTGATGGTTGGCTCACCCTGGCCTTGGTGATGGATTGCCATACCCGGGAGTTGCTGGGATGGCATCTCTCGAGGAGTGGCAAGGCGACAACCGCCGAAGCGGCACTGGAGCAGGCCCTGATAACCCGATACGGAACGTTGGGACGGGTTCCTGCATCGTTTCTGCTGCGAAGCGATAACGGTCTCGTTTTTACGAGTCGGCGGTTCACCCGGCTGGTGCGCAGCTACGGACTGCGGCAGGAATTCATCACGCCACATTGCCCTCAGCAGAACGGCATGGTGGAACGCGTCATTCGAACGCTGAAGGAACAATGCATTCACCGCCATCGATTCGAGACGCAGCAACACGCCTCTCGGGTCCTCGGTGACTGGATCAAGTTTTACAACACCCAGCGACCACATCAGGCGTTGGGAATGAAGACGCCTGCAAGGGCTTATGAATTAGCGGCGTGACCTGTGCAGAATACGGTGGGTCGATACACCCGAGCTGTGAGGCGGTCTGCCCGGATGTCTAAGCTTTTTTACCCGTTCGTCATCCTTCCTTGGATGAAGGTTGTCGGCGCGCTAGCAGTTGTTGCTCCTGTCGTGTTCTCGACTTCCTGTTCCACTGCCGGTACTCGTGACGTTGTTGACGAGGGCAGGGTCAATCAAATTTATGATCAGCTCGATCATGTGGTTTCGGAATACCGCGACGGACTTAACGCGATTCGCGAAGGTGAGGCAGCACAAGCGGAAGAAGTGATTGATAGCGCGACAAGTCGTCTCGCGGAAGCTGCTGATGATTGCGTTAATGTGGATGGCTGTGACGTAACGCGGGTGTTGTCGGCGTATGAATTACTCCTAGGTGCTCGCTCGTCGTTGCTCTCAGGTGCTGGGGATGCGCCCTTCGACGCCGATTCGCGGGTAGAGCAAGGATCCTCTCTGTTGACCGACGTACCGGAGGCTGGGCGTTCGGTAAATATTCTTAACGGTCAAGACCTGTCGGAGGTTATCAGCGTCAACGGGCCTGTTCGAGCAGCATTGCATGACTGGCTGACTTGGATGCGTCCCCAACTGATGGATGCTTTCGAAAATTATCAGGCAATGAGACACCTAATGTGGCCTGCGTACGAAGAAGCCGGGTTGCCGGAGGCATTGCTGTTCGGGATCTTGGCAAAAGAATCTGGAGCGCGAGTGCATGCGGTTTCTCACGCGGGAGCGGCCGGGCCTTTTCAGTTTATGTACCACACGGGCCGGCGTTTTGGGCTGGGCCAGATAGATGGCTTTGATACTCGGTACGACCCGGCGATCGCTGCAAAGGCGAATGTCGCGTACCTCCAAGAGCAGTTCCGGGTTTTGAACAATAATCTTGAGCTTACGCTGGCCGCTTACAACGGCGGCGAGGGCCGTATGCGTCGCCTCTATCAGCGCTCGCGAAGCAAGTCGTTCTGGTCGGCCGACATCATGGGGCGCTTACCGCGCGAGACACAGGAGTATGTGCCGTACGTCTTGGCCGCAGCTTGGATATTTCTTCACCCACAGGAAAACGGCGTTGCATTCCCAACGGTTCCTCAAGGGCCTGGGTCCGTCCGACTTACGTCATCTATGACGCTTTCCGAAATAGCGATTTGCGTCGGTCAAACCGGTAGTCGTAATGGTTGGTTTAGGTCTTTGCGCAACCTCAATCCTCGCTTTGATCCCAACAAACGCCTTGAAAAAGGAACTGAAGTTCAGATGCCTGCGGTCGTCGTAACTGCCTACGAATCGCAATGCCAGGACGGACCGCTCGCGGAACTGGCCTACAGCTTGCAATCAGCGCGTCAGCCCGGGGGAATCGCGAACGCCGGCGGGCGACACTATATTGTGCGACGTGGGGACACCTTGGCCGCGATCTCTAAACGATTTCGTTGTCAAAGTCCTGAATCGATCGCGCGCGCTAATAACATAGCTGCCCCTCGCTATCTAATTCGCCCGGAGCAACAGCTCGTACTTCAGGGTTGTGCGGGATGAACCCGAGTTCCAGCGAGCTTCACGATCTTGATTGATCGCAAGGCGTAAGTATGAAGTTAGATCGTGACTGGGATGTGCCCGCGCAGATCCTCGATGGCCAGACAGTGCTTCTGGAGGAGTGGCCGGCTAGCCTGCCCGAACCGTCTCTGCTCGGATTTCACGTTGAGAATGGGCGCATCTCGTGCCCAACCC
>CAZVMA010000382.1:0-2846 GCA_964628545.1 uncultured Pseudomonadales bacterium
TCTGAGAGCACACGAACACCGCGTGATCATCCGTGATACGGGTGCGCCCCGCGCGATTCAGCCGTCGGCGACCAGCGCGCGCAGCACCGGGTCGCGCTTGCGCTTCAATAGCGCACCGGCGGTAACACCCCGAGCGTCCGGAAGGTCGACTCGCGCACCCGCCCTGACCACCATCACGATGTGTTCGACCGGACTGTTCTTGGTCAGCATGAGATGTAGGGCCGTGCGCCCATCCCGACCCGCAGCATCGGGATTCGCGCCGTGCGCGAGCAGGGCCCGAGCCGCATCGAAGTGGCTGGTGGCGACTGACCACAAGAACGGCGTCGTGCCGTCTGCCGCCGAGCGTTCATCAACAGGTGCACCGGCTGCTACGAGCAAGTTGATAGCTTCGAGATCCGAAGCCCAAGCAGCCGCGTAGAGGCAATAGCCAGGATTGGCACCACGCGCCAGCAGGTGTCCGGCGAGGGCGAGATTGCGGCCCCGCGAAATCGCGTGCCATAGCGGCGTTGCGCGCCACTCGCCTTCGGTGAATGCAGCCGAATTCAGATCAAAGCCCAGGTCGAGCAACGCGTCGACGGTCGCCAGTCCTGCTGCAACCGTCCTCGCGGGGGGCTCCGGCGTCACCATGCACGCCAGGTGCATCCAACCGCGGCCACGCGGGTCGCGATGGTCCGACAGCGCCGGCACCGCGCGCAGCAGCTCGGTTACGGTGGTGCTGCGCCACTGTCGGACGGCATCACGAAGCCGGGTGACGCTGGCCATCTGTGCCTAAACCAAGTCAGGGAACGGATCTTCCGCAGCCTCCGGCAGCGGAACCTCAAACAGATTCAGCGTCAGCGAAATCTGACAGTAATAACCGATCACCGTCACCAGTTCGACCAGTTCCGCCTCGGAAAACTGCGCTCGCATGGACGCGTACTCGCCGTCCGACAACCGGTGCCGGGTCACCAACGTGCGGGCCAACGCGTAGGCGGCCTGTTCGCGAGCGGCGGGAAATACCGGCGTGGCACCGGTTCGTATGGCCTCGATGGCAACCGGGTCGACACCCGCAGCGCGCGCCAACGGCGCGTGTGCCATAAACTCGAAGCGCGCGCGAAAAAATGCGCCTACGGTACAAATTGCGATTTCCTTCAGCGCCTCCGGCAGCGTCGTGCCAAAACGCACGGCACTGCCGAATTGCTGGGCGGCAAAGCCCAGCTCCGGCGCCCGCAACCAGACGCCAAACGGACCCTGCATGCCGATGCGGCCATGATGCCGCGCCCGTGGGCCCTGCTCGACTGCTGCCACCAGCGCGCTCTGCGCTGCAGTCAGGGTGCTCGGGTCCAGTGGCGCCAGACGCTGGCTGCGCGTTCTGCCCGCTTCGCTCATGTCAGTGTGCTCCTGTCCGCCTCAGACGTTCAGGTTGTCCCGCCTATCGGGCAACCTCGGCATCCGGATCAACCACGCCGTAGTGCCGGGCCATCTCGGCCACGGTGAGGATGCCGCCGCTACGGGACATCAGATCGCCATCGGCTGCAAGCGCGGCAATCACCCGACCCGACAACCGCACCGACTGGGCTTCCGCGTGGTCGAGGCTCATGTTCCCCAGCGCTACCTGTTCCAGCACAAACTCGGTTTTCACCTTGGAGGGCGACAGGGACACAGCCGCAACGCCGTAGGCGCGGAGCTCATGCGCCATGTCCTGCGCCATGCGATCAACGCCGGCCTTGCCGACACCGTAGGACGCGCTGAAAACGTAGCCCCGACCACCGCGCGACGAGATGTTCACGATCAAGCCCTGTCGGGCGGCCACCATCAGCGGTGCCGCAAACACCGAAGCGACGTAGTAGCCGCGCAGGCCGACCCCGCACTGGGTATCCCATAGCGCGACCGGGTGCTCCCAAAAGCCGCCGCCGAACACCGGGGGGTCGGGAATCTGATAGGCGTTGTTGACGAGGATGTCCAGCCGGCCCTGCTCCTCAGCCACTCGGCGAAACAGCGCCTCGACCTCAGCATCGTTGTTGTGATCAACAACGCACGGGATGCCTCGACCACCAAAGGCGTCAACGCTGCGCGCGGTGGCCTCGATGGTCAACGCGCTGCTGCCCGGCGCGTGGCGTTCAGTGGTGCGGCCGGTGACGTATACCGTCATACCGGCTTCGCCAAGCCCCTGCGCGATGCCTTTGCCGATGCCCTTGCTGCCGCCTGTCACCACGGCAACGCGGCCTCGCAGATCGACCATGCCCCCTCCTGTCCTATCCCGGCGCGTGTCCTCTTGAACGTTCTGGCAGACGAACGCTGCTCAGTGACTGCGCACCATTTTCACGATATCGGACACGTTGACATCGCGCGCCTGTTGTTCGATCTGCCCGCGGTATTGCGCGTGCAGGCCAGACGCCTGCCGCGTGGCTTGTGCATAAGCGTCCTTCAGCATGGCAGTGCTCATGGTGCGGCCGCCGGCATAGTAGCGCATCGCCACATGACCCAGCGCGTAGGTCGTGGCGAAGGAAAAGGCGACGCCCGTCGCGCCCCGGGACAGCGCGCCGACCAGACTGCCGGCCGCCTTGCCAAAGATACCGCCGATGATCTTGCGTCCGACTTCCTCCAGGTACTGCCCGGTCAGGCCGACACCCAGTGTCGCCAGGAAATCCTTGATGTGTCCGCGATCGAGTTCGTAACCGTGAGCCTGGCCAATCCGATACACCATCTTCATCTGCAGCGGAATGATCGCCATCGACGCCATCGACTGCGGCAGCAGCTCGAGCGCGCCGTTCAGAATCGCGTGATTGAGGATCGTGCGTTCAAGCGCCTGTGAATCGACGCCGGCTGGCGCGGATGCGCCTTCATCAAGCGGCGCCAGCGCCAGC
>CAZVMA010000383.1:0-2844 GCA_964628545.1 uncultured Pseudomonadales bacterium
GAAGGCAGTACAGAACGACCTCGGCATGAAGGCCGACACCCAAGACAAAGCGGCGATGGCGACCTATGCCGAGTTCTACACCGGCTTGGGTTACCAGATGCGCGGCCAGCCGAGCCCGTACGTGTTCTCGGGTACCAACCAGTACAAGTCGGGCAAATATGTCGCCGATGGCCAGTATGACCCCAAGACGGTCGACCGACAGATGGGCGTGATGGGTCTCATTGGCGGCGACAAGGCGCCGGCGAATCCCGGTGCCGCCGTGCTCGAGGTTCAGGATCTCCACGTCGTCGACGATCACGGCAAGCCGCGCGTGCGCGGCGTCAGCTTCACGGTGGAAGCCGGCCAGACATTCGCGATCGTCGGCGAATCCGGCTGCGGCAAGTCGGTAACCGTGCAAAGCCTGATGGGCCTGATTCCGATGCCGCCGGGTCGCATCGTCAGCGGCAGCGCACGCTGGCGGGGCCACGATCTGCTGCGTTCCACCATCGTTGATGGGCGCGAGGTTCGTGGACGCGAAATCGGCATGATCTTTCAGGATCCCATGAGTTCGCTGAATCCGACCATGACCATCGGCGCGCAGATTGCGGAAACGCTGGAGGTGCACCGCGGCCTGAGTCGTCGCGCGGCACACGCGCGCGCTGTCGAACTGCTGGAGATGACGCGCATCCCGGAAGCCGGACGACGAGCGGGCCAATACCCATTCGAGTTCTCCGGCGGCATGCTGCAGCGGGCCATGATCGCCGCCGCGATCGCGTGCGAGCCGGCGCTCTTGATCGCCGACGAACCCACCACCGCGCTCGACGTGACGATCCAGGCCCAGATCCTGGATCTGCTGCTCGAGCTGCAGCAGAGCACGGGCATGGCCATCATCCTGATCACCCACGATCTGGCGGTGGTCGCGCGCATGGCCGAAACGGTCGCGGTGATGTATGCCGGCCAGATCGTCGAACAGGGCGACGTACACGCACTGTTCCGCAGCCCTGCGCATCCCTACACCATTGGCCTCAAGGCCGCGCTGCCGACCATCGGCAACGACCGGGACCGTCCGCTGACGCCCATCGAGGGCAGCCCGCCTGATCTGTTCCAGCCGCCGCCGGGGTGCGCCTATGCAGCACGCTGTCCGCACGCCATGCAGATCTGCAGCCGCGAAACGCCCGCTCGTCACGCGATCAGCAGTAACGGAACACCGCACAGCGCGGCCTGCTGGCTGCATCACCCCGGCGCGCCACGGGCTTCAGGCGTCGCCGGCACCCCGGAGCAGAGCGCATGAGCAGCGGCACTTCCACATCCTTGATCGAGACAGACGCGCTCACGCGCTATTTCGATCTGGGTCGCGGTCGGCGTGTGCACGCGCTGGACGGCGTGACGCTGACCATCGCGGAGCGGGACATCGTGGGCCTTGTGGGCGAGAGCGGATCGGGCAAGTCGACGTTCGGCAAGACGCTGCTCGGCCTGCACGACAAGACCGGCGGGACCGTGCGCTGGCGCGGCGAGCTGCTGCCGTCGCACTATCGGCCGGCAGACTTCCGGCGCTGGTCGCGGCACATGCAGATGATCTTTCAGGATCCGTACTCGTCGCTGAATCCGCGCATGACCGTGGGTGAAATCATCGGTGAGGGGCTGCGCCTGCACACTCAGCAGTCGACGACGGACGTACGCGAGCAGGTTGCGGGCTGGCTGCGCCGGGTGGGGCTCGAACCGGATCACATGTCGCGCTATCCGCACGAGTTTTCCGGCGGTCAACGCCAGCGTATCGGCATTGCCCGAGCCCTGATTCTCAAACCCGAGTTCGTCGTTTGCGACGAACCCATTTCAGCGCTCGACGTTTCCGTGCAGGCGCAAGTCGTGCGGCTGCTCGGCGAACTGCAGGCAACTCTGGGGCTAACCCTGTTGTTCATTGCGCACGATCTATCGATGGTGCGCTACATCAGCAACCGCATGGCGGTGATGTACCTCGGTGCGCTGGTGGAAGTCGGCCCGTCCGACGACGTGTACTTCAACCCGAAGCATCCGTATACGTCGCTGCTTATCGCCTCTAACCCAGAGCCAGACCCCGAGCGCGAGCGCGCTCGCCGCGGCACCGTGGTCAGCGGCGAGATACCGTCGCCGGTGAACGTACCGCCGGGCTGCCGGTTTGCCGCCCCAAGGCCATGCCGGAGTTCCGCACCACCCAGCCTGCGCTGCTGCCGCTAGCAGATGACCCGTCTCGTCTTGTGGCGTGTCACCTGTACGGCTGAGCCCGCCCGACCGCTGGCGGCGTCGCCGCCCACTCACCCCAGTGGCTACCGAATGCGCGACGCACCCGACGCACGCGTCGACCAGCCGCCGTCCAGCCATTTCTCGGCCATGCGCAGCATGGACCTCTCGTCCGTGTATTCGGCCAATCGGTGGATCGGCACCCACGCAAGGTCGAGGCTCTCCGGGCTGACGCGAAACGTCTCGCCGCCTGCTACTTGCAGAACAAAACGGACATCGAAGTGAAAGTGCGCGGGGTCGTTTTTGCGCGCGGGAATCTCGTGGATGTCGAGATCGAACGCGCGGCCATCGAGAACACGCACGGCCAAGCCCGACTCTTCCTCCGCTTCCGATAGGGCCACCGCCAGGGCATCAGGATTGCCATCGCTGTGCCCGCCCAGCTGCAGCCATCGGCCCAGTTTACGGTGGTGCGTCAACAGCACCGCGTCGGCCGCCGCATTCACCAGCCATGCCGACCCGGTGACGTGCCCCGCCCAGAGATCGCGCTCGAAGCAGCGCTCGTGCGTGGTCACAAACGCCCGGAACCGCTCCACCAGCCCGGCTTCAGCCGGGTGGCGTGCTTGGTACTCCGTCAGCAGCGCCAGCAGC
>CAZVMA010000384.1:0-372 GCA_964628545.1 uncultured Pseudomonadales bacterium
GTTTAGCAGCGCACCGGATGGGAAACAAAGCACCGCGGAGTGACTGATGCCAGAACCTTCTCGCCACCGCGCGTGGATCGAACTCGAGCGCCTGCGGCGCGACCCTACGACCACGTCGAGCCAGCCCGGCCTGCGCGACCTGGGGGCTGCAGGGTTGCTGGTCGATTTCACCAAGCAGTCGATACCGGACAGCGTGCTGAACCTGCTGCTTGAGCTTGCCAGGGATGCGGGTTTCGGCGAGGCCCGATCCGCGCTGTTCGAAGGCGGCCGCATCAATCGCACGGAAGACCGGGCCGTTCTCCACACCGAGCTGCGCACGCCCCATGATCGCGCGCTTCCGATCGTGGCAGACGCGATTCGCAGCACTCGGGA
>CAZVMA010000384.1:382-2839 GCA_964628545.1 uncultured Pseudomonadales bacterium
CCGCCAGCAAGCTGGCGGATGCCGTGCGCACGGGCACCTACCGAGGCCATACCGGAAAGGCGATGCGCGACATCGTCCACATCGGCATCGGCGGCTCCCATCTTGGCCCGGAGCTGGTCGTGGAAGCACTGCAAACGCGCGCCAACCCACTGCGCTGCCACTTCGTCGCCAACGTCGACGGACATGCGCTCACGCAGGTGCTTGCGCGCTGTCAACCCGAGACGACCCTGTTCGTAGTCGTGTCCAAATCATTTGGCACCCTGGAAACCCAGGTCAACGCGAACTCGGCGCGCCAATGGTTCCTGGAACGCACCGGCGAGTTCGGGGCGTTGGCGCGGCACTTTATCGCCGTCTCGGCGAACGTTGCCGCAGCGCGGGAATTCGGAATGGGCGAGGAGCAGATCTATCCACTCTGGGACTGGGTGGGCGGGCGCTTCTCGCTGTGGTCGGCCGTGGGCCTGCCGATTCTGTTCAGCGCCGGCACCGAGGCATTCGACGAGCTGCTGAACGGAGCGCATGCGCTGGATGAGCACTTCCGTCGCGCGCCCCCAGAGTCCAACCTGCCGCTGCTGATGGCGCTCGTCGGATTGTGGAATTTCAGCTTCCGCGGTGCCGAGAGCCTGGCCATCCTGCCTTATGACCAGCGCCTGCGCCTGTTGCCGAATTATCTGCAGCAGCTCGAAATGGAGAGCAACGGGAAGTCGGTGCACATGGACGGCACGCCTGTCAGCGTCCGAACGATGCCGGTGGTCTGGGGCGGCGAGGGCACCAATGGACAACATGCGTTTCATCAGTTGTTGCATCAGGGCACACAGCCGTTCACCGCTGATTTCATCCTGGTCGCGCGACCGGATCATCCGCTGGAAGCGCATCAGCGCTGGCTGCACGCAAACGCGCTCGCGCAAAGCCAGGCCATGCTGCACGGCCACGAAGACGCCGATGCCCATCGCCGCGTACCCGGACAAAAGCCAACCACAACAATCGTGCTGGATGCGCTGACGCCAGCCCGTCTCGGCGCGCTGCTCGCGCTTTACGAGCACAAGGTGTTTTGCCACGGCATCCTGTGGCAAATAAACTCGTTCGACCAATGGGGGGTCGAACTTGGCAAACGGCTGGCTGTGCCGATCTTCGCGCAGCTAGCTGGCGCGCCGACGGAGACACAGGACGACTCAACCCGGCTGCTCGTGCAGCACATTCGCGGCGCACAGCGCAACGTGGGCCGTCCCGACTGATGGAGTCAGGAACATGACCGAAAGCATTTACCCCGTGCCCACCAACGTCGAAAGAGCGTTCCTGATCGACAGCGCGCAGTACGACCTCATGTATCGCCGTTCCGTGGAGGATCCAGCAGGCTTCTGGGCCGAGCAGGCAGAGCGTTTTGTCACTTGGCAGCGCAAGTGGGACACGGTGTTCACGTCGGACATGCCGAATGGCCGCGTGAGCTGGTTCAGCGGCGGGCGTCTGAATATCAGCGTGAACTGCATCGACCGACACCTGCCGGCCCGCGCGAATCAAACGGCGATCATCTGGGAGGGCGATCATCCGGATCAACACCGGCACATCACCTACCAGACTCTGCATGATGAGGTGTGTCGACTCGCCAACGCGCTTCGCGCTCGCGGCGTCCGCAAGGGCGACCGCGTGTGCATCTACATGCCGATGATTCCCGAAGCGGCATACGCCATGCTGGCCTGCATGCGCATCGGCGCGATCCACTCGGTCGTGTTCGGCGGTTTCTCACCGAATTCGCTGCGCGATCGGATTCTCGATTCAGACTGTCGCTGCCTGATCACGGCGGATCAGGGCACGCGCGGCGGCAAGCCAATTCCGCTGAAGGAAAACGCAGAAATCGCGCTGGCCGACTGCCCGAACGTGCACACGGTGATCACCGTCCGACACACCGGGGCTGCCATCGCGTGGCACCCCGAGCGCGACGTCTGGTACCACGAGCTGACTGCGGAGCAGCCCACCACCTGCGCGCCCGAATGGATGGAAGCGGAGGACCCTTCGTTCATCCTGTACACGTCGGGCTCGACGGGCAAACCAAAAGGCGTGCAGCACGGCACGGCCGGTTACCTGCTGCAGGCCGCGATGACGCATCGCTACGTCTTCGACTATCACGACGGCGACATTTACTGGTGCACGGCCGACGTCGGCTGGGTCACCGGACACTCCTACATCGTCTACGGACCGCTCGCCAACGGGGCGACCACACTGATGTTCGAAGGCGTGCCCACCTGGCCAGACGCCTCGCGCTGCTGGCAGGTCATCGACAAGCACAGCGTGAATATCTTCTACACCGCCCCGACGGCAATTCGGCAACTCATGGGGCAAGGCGACGAGCCGGTGAGCCGGACTTCCCGGCGTTCACTTAGGCTGCTTGGCAGCGTGGGCGAACCGATCAATCCGGAAGCTTGGGAGTGGTACTACCGAGTGATCGGCGACGGGCGCTGCCCG
>CAZVMA010000385.1:0-2426 GCA_964628545.1 uncultured Pseudomonadales bacterium
TGCCTTTGCGGAAGCAGACGCCAACCCGGACTGCCGCGCCATCGTGCTTGCGGCGCAGGGCAAGAACTTCTGCGCCGGGGCCAACTTCGGCACCGGCAAGGATGACAACACCGGAAGCGCGGATTTTACCGAGGAAGGCTTCCGCAACACTACCGGATTCCTCTACCGCGAAGCTGCGCGCCTGTTCGCCAATACGAAACCGGTAATCGGCGCGATTCAGGGCGCAGCCGTCGGCGGCGGTCTTGGGCTCGCGCTGGTCCCGGATTTTCGCGTGGCTTCGCCCGAGGCGCGCTTTGCCGCCAACTTCGTGAAGCTCGGCATTCATCAGGGCTTCGGTCTGTCGGTGTCGCTGCCGCGCGTGATTGGCCAGCAGGCAGCCAGCATGATGCTGCTCACCGGACGTCGCCTGGACGGCGAGGAAGCGTTGGCAATAGGACTGGTGGATGTTCTGGTCCCGGCGGACGCGCTGCGCGCCGAAGCGCTGAAGCTCGCACACGAGATCGCCGAGAACGCGCCGCTGGCCGTGAAATCGGTGCGCGCCACCCTGCGCGGTGAGCTGGCGGCGCTGGTGGCCAAGGCCACCGAACACGAGCTAAAGGAGCAGCAGTGGCTGCGCGCCACCGACGACGCCGCAGAGGGCATCCGCTCGGTCGCTGAGCGTCGCCCCGGCGTCTTCAAGGCGCGCTGACAGGCGCGCTGCACGGCCCCGCACACACATTGAACCGTTTTTGACAGCAGGAAACACGGATGGAACTCGGCAAACTGGGCGTCTGGTACTTCTTCGACGGCACCCCCGCCGCGGCGGCGGCTGAGGCGGCCAAGCGCATCGAATCGCTCGGCTATGCAGCACTCTGGATTCCGGAAACGGTCGGGCGCAACCCGTTCGTTCATGCGTCCTGGCTGCTCGCGAACACCCAGAAGCTAATCATCGCCACCGGCATTGCCAACATCTATCACCGCGAGCCCGGCGTCACGATGGCGGCGCAAAAGACGCTGGCTGAGCAGTCGGGTAATCGCTTCCTGCTCGGACTGGGGGTGTCGCACAAGCCGCTGGTCGAGGGGGTGCGCGGTCTCGAGTACGGCGCCCCCGTCCCCACCATGCGCAGCTACCTGGAAAAGATGGCCGCATCGCCCTACACAGCCGTGCCGCCCAGCGAGGAGCCGCCCACGGTCATCGCGGCGCTGGGTCCGCAAATGCTGAAACTGGCGCGCGACAAATGCACCGGCGCCCACCCCTACTTCGTGTCGCCTGCGCACACGGCAATGGCGCGCGCGGCCCTTGGGCCGAATAAGTGGTTGTGTGTCGAGCAAAAAGTGATCCTCGAGTCTGATCCCGAAAAGGCGCGCGCGCTGGCGCGTCCGGTTGCGGGCATCTACCTCGGCCTGCCCAATTACCGCAACAACTGGCTGCGCATGGGGATGACCGAGGCCGACCTCGAGAACGGCGGCAGCGACCGGTTCATCGACGCCACCTTCGCCTGGGGCACTGCCGAGGCCATCAAGGCGCGCCTAGATGAGCACTTTGCGGCTGGCGCCGACCACGTCTGCATTCAGCCGGTGAACCCGAACGGCCGCTTCGGCGATCTGCACTGGGAAGCCCTCGACGCCTTGCGTCCATGACCACACCATCGTTTGCCGGCCAGGGGGTACTGATAACGGGCGGCGCGGGCGCGCTCGGCCGCGCGGCGGCCGCTTACTTCGAGAGGGAAGGTGCGCGCCTGGCGCTGCTGGACGTCGTCCCGATCGAGAGCGCCCATTTCTCAAGGGTCTGCGACCTCACGGACAGTGCTGACTGCCGCAACGCTGTCGCCGCCGCGGTCGCCGCGCTCGGCACCGTGGATGTGCTGATCAACATTGCCGGCGGCTTCGCAATGGGCGAAGCGGTGCACGAGACCAGCGCGGCCACCTGGGATTTCCTGATGGGGCTGAACGCCCACTCGGTGCTGAACATGGCGCGCGCCACCGTGCCGGTCATGCTGTCGGCCGGTCGCGGCAAGATCATCAACATCGGTGCCGGCGCGGGTGTATCCGCGAGCGCGCGCATGGGCGCATACAGCGCCTCGAAAAGCGTGGTGATCCGGCTTACGGAAGCCATGGCGGCCGAACTGAAATCCCAAGGCATCAACGTCAACTGCGTGCTGCCTAGCATCATCGATACCGCCGCGCTAGCGCGCGTGATCGGCTTTCTGGCATCAGACGCCGCCGCGCCCATTCACGGCGCTGCCGTGCCAGTCACCGGACTGGTGTGACGCCGTCAGACCGTCTGGCCGAACAGCTCGCGCTGGGTGCGCCGCAGGAACACAAGACCGATCGCGGCGTTGAACAGAATAAAGAAGTTGTGCATGACAAGCGCGAACGCCGCCATCGCGCCAGCGTGTTCGGGCAGCAGCACGACCCACAGGGTGATAGCCACGGCGCGCATCGGC
>CAZVMA010000385.1:2447-2812 GCA_964628545.1 uncultured Pseudomonadales bacterium
TCCCGCGCCGAAGAAAATCACGGGCAGCAGACCCAGCACTTCGGTCACTGACAGGTCGACGCCGAACAAGCCAAGCGCCACGTCATAGACCACCACCGCGGTCAGCAACGCCGGCGACTTGATCGCCCAAATGATCAAATACTGCTTTACGCTGGCTCTGCGAAAAGCGTGCAACAGCGAACGCTCGCGCAACTGCCAGCCCGGCAGAATCAGCCCCTTGAAGTAGGCGTGCAGGATCGCGAAGACGACCAGGGCGCCCACCGCGATCACCGGAATCGCATCGAAGACCGCCGGCAGTGATGAGCCGTTCAGCCACCAGCCCAGCGTTGCCCACCAGAGCAGGTAATAGAACTCGCAAAACATCA
>CAZVMA010000386.1:0-2801 GCA_964628545.1 uncultured Pseudomonadales bacterium
CACCCAGCGGGGCATTGCCATCAACACCTTCATGCTCGAGGAGAGCCCCTACCTGCGGGCGTTCATGGACGAGATCGCGCGCATCAACGGCGGCCGCGTGTTTTTCACCACCCCCGAGGAGCTCGGCGAGTACATCCTCGTCGATTATGTGCAGAACAAGCGCAAGCATCTGGCGCGCAAGCACTGACGCGTGGCGCCGGGCCGCCAGCGCCGGCGGCATGATCTACGCGCTGCTGTGGGGTGCGATATTGGCGCTCCAGGTTCAGGCACAGACGTCTCGCGGCTACCAGGAGTTGGCCAGTCAAGCGTTCGCCGCCGAGGCGTTGGCGAGCGACAGGGGCGCTGACGCCTCCAACACCCGCGACCAGAGCCTAGCTACAGCCGATGATGGGGCGCCGCTCGCGGCGACGCTGCTGGCTGCCGTGAACCGCGCGCGCGCGGCCGCCGCTCTCGCGCCGCTGCGAGCACACGTCAGGCTGGATGAGCTGGCGCTTGACTGGAGCCGCCACCTCGCCGCGGCCGGCGCTCTCAGCCATCGCGACCCGATCGCCCAACGGCAATGGATAGAAGATCAGGTGACGGGACACTGGGGTGCCCACGCCGAGAGCGTGGCCCAAGGTGGCAGCGTGGCCGAACTGCTGGACACACTGCTGGCGTCTGCACCGCACCGCGCGCAGCTGCTCGGGTCATTCGATCTGGTCGGCGTCGGCGTGACGATCGATCCGCACGGCGTCTTGTGGGCCACCCTCAATTTCGTCGATCTGAACTGAGCCAGACCAGGCCACTCACAAAACGCCCTCTTCCGCCATGCGCGCCAGCAGATCTCGCCAGCGCGACAAGCGCACGGCCGGGTCGGCGCGTGAGCGCACGCCGTTGACCCACAGTCCTTCGCTGTTGAAGCCGAATACCGGCCGCAGGTCGACGCGCGCCGAGGCGCGCTGCACCGCCGGTACCAGATTGTCGAGTATCAGCGGCTCTGCATTCGGCTGCGCATAGTAGGCCAGCACCATATGCGGCAGCACACCGCTACCCGTGACTTGCGCCCGCACGTAGGTGATGCGCAGCCGGCCAGGCGACACCCCTGCGCGCAGCAGCGTGACGTATTTGGTGATGGTGTAGTCTTCGCAGTCACCTGCGCCGCGGCCCAGCGCTTCCAGCGGCGACGCCCAGTGGTCCGGCTTGTGCCACACCGCATCGTCGGAACCGTAGCCCAGGTGATCGTTCACGAACGAATTGACCGCACGCACCCGCTCGACCTCCGAGCGCGCGCTCTGATCCTCGATCAGGGCTTCCCAGGCCGACACCCGCAGCGCGGCATCGGCGCCAAAGCGCGCCTTTGCCAAGGCCACAAGAGTGCTTTCGCGGGCGACTGACGTGTCCGCGGCGCTGACACTGGCTGTTGCCGATGCGGCCGAAGCGAGTAGAACCAGCGCGCCAAACGCGAGCAGCGCGCGCGCGAACAGGTCGGCGAACCGCGCCATGCGCGGCAGGCCGCCAGTTCCCCTGCCTAGTATCAGTGCTCGCGCCATCATCGGACACTAGCACCGGGATTGCGGGCGAAACGCTACGCAGTCCTCGTATTCACCGGTGCTGACGCCCGGAGAACGGAGCACACGCAAGGAATGTGCAACAGTCCACGTTCCTGCGGCGCGACCAGGGGCGACTATACTGCGAGCAGTCGCCACGCGAGATTCAATCATCAGCGCTTCTGCGGAAATGCGCCCGACGCCTGCAGCTCACGCCCCTGATGCGCTGCTAGACGCGCTGCTTGCGGTCACGCGCCACCACGGCCGACCGGTATCAGCCGCCGCGATCATCGCTGGTCTACCCTTGGTGGACGGTCGCCTGGTGCCGTCGCTGTTCGAGCGCGCGGCCACCCGCGCCGGACTTGAGATCCAGGTGGTCGACCGACCGATTGCGCACTTGCACCCATCTGACCTGCCCGCCGTGCTGGTGCTAGCCGACGGCTGCGCGTGCCTTTTGCTTGACCTGTCCGAGGAGCGGGCACAGGTGGTCGAGGACAGCGCCCCGCCACGATCGATCGACGTCGGTGAACTCTCGGCTCGCTACCTTGGCATCGCCTTTCTGGTTCGGCCGAAATTCGAGCCCGACGCGCGCGCGCCCGCGGCAGCTGCCAACGCCGAATCGCACTGGTTCGTGCAGGCGCTGAAGCGCCACTCGGGCTTGTACCGAGATGTCTTGCTGGCAGCGGGCATGATCAACCTGTTCGCGCTCGCGTTACCGCTGTTCACCATGAACGTGTACGACCGGGTTGTTCCAAACAGCGCCGTCGAAACCTTGTGGACGCTGGCAAGCGGCGTCGTCATCGTCCTGCTCGCGGATCTGATGCTGCGCACGATGCGCAGTCATTTTCTTGATCTTGCGAACAAACGTGTCGACGTCGAGATGTCGTCGGACATCATGTCGCGAGTGCTGGGCATGCCGCTGGCCCTGCGCCCCAGATCAGTGGGCGCGTTTGCCGCGAATCTACGCGCCTTCGAAGGCGTGCGCGATTTCGCCACATCGGCCACGCTGGCGACGATGATCGACCTGCCCTTTTCGCTGTTGTTCGTTGCCGTGATCGCGTGGATCGCCTGGCCCGTTGCCCTGCCCGTGGCGTTCGGCGGCGCGATCATCGTGGCGCTCGCGTGGTGGTCAGGCACGCGTATGCACGCACTGACGCAAACCACCTACCAGGCCAACGCGCTGCGCAACGCGGGCCTGATCGAGAGCCTGGTCGGACTGGAAACCGTGAAGACCCTCGGCATCGAGGGCATCATGCAGTCGCGCTGGGAGCGCAG
>CAZVMA010000387.1:0-2799 GCA_964628545.1 uncultured Pseudomonadales bacterium
CCCGCTCGGCGGTATGCAGCTCGCGCTCGAACCGCTGGGGCGATACCTTGCCGCGCGCGCCAAGCGGCTCCGCGAACAGGGCAATGCGCAGCTCCTCAAGCCCGAACCGCAATTCCTGCCAAACCTCAGCGGCCACAGACTCGTGCTCGGCGAGGCGCGCCAGGCGCGCCGAGAAACCCGCCACGACCTGCTGATTCGCCTGATCGCGCGGCAGGCGCCCCTGTAGATGCCCAACGCGATAATCGATGCCGGCCACATAGCGCGGCAGCTCCGACAGAAAGCGGCTGGGCGTATCCAGCAGCAGATCAGCGGACACCAGTGCTGCGAGATGCCGGCGCGCGTCCGCGACGATCGGCGCCAGCGCCGGCGACTGCATGCCATCGAGGCGTTTGACCAACTCGAAACGCGCCTGAAATAAGGGCCGCAGCACCGCCAGCACCCGCTCCAGCGTTCGATGCAGCTCGCCGCGTTCCGCTTCCAGCCGGGCCTCGAAGGCAGCCGCGTCAGCGGGCAGCGGCTGCCCCTCGAACAGCACATAGTGCGCGACGCCCAGCAAAATCTGCTCCTGTAGCGCCTTGGCAGGGCCCAGCGTGGCGTAGTGCAAGCCAAGAGTTCGCTCTTTTTCCACCAGCCGCCGCAGACCCTTCGCCGTGGTGGCGAGACGCAGCAGGGCCAGCCGCGGATAGCCGCGACGATTGGCCGCGCGCTGATCGCGGGCGTTCGCAAACAGCCGCAGATCCACGCGCTCCTCGGCGTCAACCAACGCCGGATAGGCCGCCACCGGGCCGGCTCCGTCATCGATCTGCAGAGAGGTGGTGGGGTCGACCCGGTCCGGAAAGCGCTGCAGCCCGGACACCTCCAGCTGCTCGCGCAGCCCCGCGCCCATACGCGCGCGCAGGCGATCGGCGAACTGGCGCTTCAGCGCCGTTGCGTCGCGACCCTGCGCCAGCACGACGCCCGCGTCATCGTGCACCTGCACGTTGATCAGCAGGTGCGGATCAATGCGCGCGCGATCCCAGTCATCCGCCGTCACCTGAACGTTGTACAGGGTCTTCAGAATCTGCCCGAGGGCATTGGTGATACGGCCTTGCCGATAGCGCTCCGGGCGCGCCAGCGGGGTCAGAATCTCGTCAACCTTGTCGCTGAGCGGCGCGAGCGGCCGCCGTTTTTGCTTCGGCAAGGTGCGCAGCCATTCCAGCACCACCAGGGGCAGAAAGCCGGGTACGGACCAATCGAGCGCCGCCTCGTCCAACGCCTCCAGCAGCCCCACCGGCACGCGCACCGAAATGCCGTCATCGATCTCACCCGGCGCAAATCGGTACTTGACCTGAAAGGTCGCGTTGCGCTGAACCAGCTCGCCGGGATAGTCGACCTCGGTGAAGCGGGCACCGCCCTGCACCACCTCGGCCTCGCGAAAATGCAGACGCTCGCGCTCGGCCGGCCCCGCCTTGCGCCACCAGCGCTCTAGAGCCGCGGCGGAGACCGCATCGGCCGGCAGCCGCTCGGCGTAGAGATCGATCAAGGCGTCTTCGCCGACCAGCAGATCACGCCGCCGACCCTTCGCTTCGCGATCCGCGATCTCGGCCTGCAGGGCCAGATTGTGCTCGAGGAACGGTAGCGGTCGCGGCATGGCGCCGCGCACCAGACCCTCGCGAATCATGATCTGGCGGCTCTGCACCGGATCGATCCGGGCATAGCTAACCGGACGATTCTCGACCAGGCGCAGGCCATACAGCGAGACCGACTCCTGGGCGATGACTTCACCCCGCCGCGCGCTCCAGTGCGGCTCGCCGTAGCTGAACTTGAGCAAGCCCTGCGCGGCCTCCTCGATCCACGGTGCCTCGATGGCCGCCACGGAACGCGCGTACACGCGGCTGGTTTCCACCACCTCACCCGCCATGATCCAGCGCGGCGACCGCTTGGCGAGCGGCGACCCGGGAAAGATCCGAAAATTCAGGTTGCGCGGACCCAGATACAGGCCCTTTTCGTCCAGCAGTCCGATCAGGCCCAGCGAGCCCGCCAGCAGGGCGCGATGCACGGACGGGTAGTCCGCCGGCACCTCGTTGCTGCGCATGCCAAGCTCGCGCGTTGCCAGCGTCAGCTGGCGATGCAGCTCGCGCCATTCCGCCATGCGCGTGGGCGACAGGAAACGCTTCTGCAGCAGGGTCTTGAAACCCGCTCGGGTGGACTGCTGCCGCGTTTCCTCGTGCCAGCGCCACAGGTTCAGCAGCGCCAGAAAGTCCGAGCGCTCATCGGCATACGCCTGGTGCGCCTGATCCGCCGCCGCCTGACGGTCAATCGGCCGCTCACGCGGATCCGGGATCGCGAGGCCGCTGACGATCACCAGCGCCTCGGCAAGCGCCGCGCGACGGTCGGCCTCGATCAGCATCCGGGCCAGACGCGGATCAATCGGCAGGCGCGCCATGGTGCGACCCACCGGCGTCAGCTTGCCGTCTGCAAGCGCGCCCAGCTCTTCGAGCAGATTCTCGGCATCGCGCACTGCGCGCGGATCCGGCGGGTCCAGAAACGGAAACCGATGGATGTCGCCCAGCGCGAAAGCCTGCATCTGCAGCACCACGGACGCGAGGTTGGTGCGCCGGATCTCGGGATCGGTGTAGGCGGCCCGACTGGCGAAATCGGTTTCGCTGTACAGCCGGAAACACACACCCGGCGCCACACGTCCGCAGCGACCTGCGCGCTGGTTGGCGCTGGCCTGCGAGATGGGTTCAACCGGCAACCGCTGCAGCTTCGACCGGAACGAGTAGCGGCTGATGCGGGCAAACCCCGGATCGATGACAA
>CAZVMA010000388.1:0-2311 GCA_964628545.1 uncultured Pseudomonadales bacterium
CGGCGCCACCGCGATCAGCGCAAGCGCAAAGAACGCATCATTCTCGGATGGCAGCCACGTGCCCATGCGGCGCGTGTTCACTTACACGCAGGATGACGGCGTGCCGGTCTTCAGCGATCAGGCGCCTGCGGGTCAGGCGTTCACGGTGATGGAATTCGCTTGCTATGCCTGCAACCCCCGCTCTCGCATCGACTGGCACAACACCCGTTTGCACGCGGACGCCTACACCCACGTTATCGACGCTGCCGCCCGCGATCACGGAGTGGACGTCGCCCTGATCCGCGCCCTGATTCACGCCGAGAGCAACTTCAACCCACTCGCCCGATCAAACAAGGGCGCCCAGGGGCTGATGCAGCTGATGCCGGGCACCGCTCGCGACCTTGGCGTGACTGATCCCTGGGCGGTTGACGCGAACATCGACGGCGGTGTGCGCTATCTGGCAGGGCTTTTGGCGCGCTTCGGGGGCGATATCCGACTGGCCACGGCCGCGTACAACGCCGGACCGGAGAACGTCTCGCGTTACGGCGGCGTGCCGCCCTTCCCCGAGACCGAAACCTACGTCCAGCGGGTGCAGATTCTGCTCGACCGCTATCGAGCCTCGACACCTTCGGACGGTCCATCTGAGGCGCTGGGCGCCGAGCTGCGACCGGAACTGACCTCGGCGGTACGCGCTTCCGGGTGAAGCGCCAGATAGGCGCCTACCGCCTGTTCGAGGCTGCGATGAAAACGCTCGGCACCCAACCGATCGTACAGCCCGAGCTGCCGCAGATGATCCTTCACCGGGCCTTTCATCTCGGCGACACAGAGCTCGACGCCCGCCGCTGCCAGCCGGGTCGCGAGCGCGTCCAGCGCATCCGCCGCCGTCAGGTCGATGTTGGTGACCGGCTCGGCGGCCAGGACAAATCGACGCACGGGCATCGACGCTTGACGCACCAGCGCCTCCACGCGTTCGACAAACAGCTCTGCGTTCGCGAAAAACAAGGGTGCGTCCCAGCGAAACAGAATCAGTCCGGGCACCTGCCGCGCCTCAGGGTGACGGCTGACGTCGTGATAGCCGCCATCTGGCACCAGACCCAGCACAGCCTCGTGCGGGCGCCAGCTGCGCCAGAGAAACGCCAGCACCGACAGCGCAACTGCCACCCCGATGCCCGGCAAGACGCCGAATAACAGAACGCCGGCGGTACACAGCAGCGACAGCACACCCTCCACTCGATCCAGCCGCAGAATGCGCTGTACGGCACCAATCTCGGCAAGACTGATCGCGGCGCCGATGACCACGGCAGCCAGCACCGCGCGCGGCACGTGCGCCAGCATCTCGGGACCGGCCAGCAGCACGGCACCAACCCCCAGTGCCGCGAAGACACCTGCAAGCGGCGTTCGTGCACCCGCAGCTTCAGCGACCGGGGTGCGCGTGGAGCTGCTGCTGACCGGGAATCCCTGCAGCAGGCCCGTCGCCAGGTTGGCGGCGCCGAGCCCGATCATTTCCTGATTGGTGTCGACATTCGTGCCGCCGCGCGCCGCGAACGTGCGCGACAGCACGCTGGTATCCGCAAACGAGACCAGCGCCACGGCTACGCCTCCCGCCACAACCGGCCACAAATCAGCCCAGTTCGGCACCGGCAGCACCAACGCGGGCAGTCCGCGCGGCACAACGCCGACGACCGCTACGGCCCGTTGATCCAGCTGCAACGCGCTGACCAGCAGCGTCGCGGCGAATACCACCAGCAACACCGCCGGAATACGTCCCCAGCGGCGCATCAACAAGAGCAGGATCACGGCGCCGACACCCAGCGCGGCGGTCGGCCCGTGCCAGCCACCGCCGACGATCGCGCCGGCAAATCGCAGAGTCTGGCCCAAGGCCGAGCCGTCACCCACGCCAATGCCGAGCAGCAACGGCAACTGGCTGACCACCATGGTCAACGCAATCCCGTTCAGGTAGCCAAAGCGGATCGGCTTCGACAACAGGTCGGCCACAAATCCGAGCCGGGCGATGCCGGCGCCGATCAATACCAGACCCGAGACGATCGCCATGCCCGAAGCAAGCAGCACCGCTCGTCCTGGGTCCCCCGCGGCATGCGTGAGCAAAATCGACAGGATCACGGCCGTCAGGGCCGAGTCCGGTCCCAGGATCAGAATTCGGCTGGGACCGAACAGCGCATAAAGCAAGGGCGGAACGATCGTCGAGTACAGCCCGGTGATGGGCGGCAATCCGGCGGCCTGCGCATAGGCGATGCCCACGGGCACAAGCATGCAGGTGAGCGTCAGGCCCGCCAGCACATCGGCGCGCAACGTGTCCGCTCGATAGTCTCGC
>CAZVMA010000388.1:2321-2787 GCA_964628545.1 uncultured Pseudomonadales bacterium
AGACCGCTCCGGTCGGCGTTCCGCATCAAGGCGCTCCGGTCGGAAGAGCCTGGCGTTTGCATCGGCTTGACCCTGAATTTGTCGATGTGGCGCGTCAGCCTAACTCGGTCATGAGCAGGCCGACGAATGCAGCGACATGCTAGCAATCCCCGCTGGCTGCGCCATGCCAGTCAGCTAGAATCCGTCTCAAGCGAGCATGGGGATTACCCGTATGGATCGTTGCAACCCGCAGCCGAAACCGCAGACCAACCCGCAGCAAGCCCCGCAGCGCGTCTGGCCTATTGCAGGGCTCTGCTTCGCTCTCTGTGCGTCAGGCTGCGGGCAGTCCGCGCCGGACGTGCCCTATGAGGACGTGCTGCGGGCCGCGCTGGAGGCCGCGCAACCAGGAACGGTCATCGATATACCGGCTGGCACCCACACCTTCCGCCGCAGCCTTGTGCTGAACGTCAGCGGCGTCACCCTTCGC
>CAZVMA010000389.1:0-2770 GCA_964628545.1 uncultured Pseudomonadales bacterium
CGGAGGACTTCAATCAGTACGGGGCCCGTCGCGGCAACGACCGCGTGATGACTCGCGGCACCTTCGCCAACATCCGTCTGAAGAACCTGATGGTTCCGGGCACGGAAGGCGGCGTGACGGTGCATTATCCCAGCGGCGAGCAGACTTCGATATACGAAGCGGCCATGAAGTATCGCGACGAGGGGACTCCGCTGGTGGTGCTGGCGGGTGCTGAATACGGTACGGGATCCAGCCGTGACTGGGCAGCGAAGGGCACATATCTGCTGGGTGTGCGAGCGGTGATAGCGACAAGTTTTGAGCGTATTCATCGATCGAACCTGGTGGGTATGGGCGTGTTGCCGCTGCAATTCCGCGAGGGTGAAAGTCGGGAATCCCTGGGACTGGACGGCACCGAGATTTTCGACATCAGTCTGGACGACCGGCTGGTGCCGCGTCAGGCGGTCGAGGTGATGGCGCGAAAGGCGGACGGCGACGTTGTGCATTTTGTGACGACCTGCCGAATTGATACTCCGGTGGAAGTCGTGTACTACCGCAACGGCGGGATTCTGCACACGGTATTGCGACAGCTGGCAAAGTCCTGAGCTCTGGTTGTTCTGCAACCGTTCAGCGTGCCGGATAGTCGCGTTTCGCTCCGAGAAACGTGCCTGACAGACAACCGTCAATCCTCCCCTCGCCCCCGGAACGGGGGTGAGGGGGCAGATTACCCCGGAGCCCCGAGGCACCCCCCTGGGAGGGCGAGGCTCCCGCCGAGCCCCCTGAGTGCTCAATCGTAGTGCGGCTCAGCAGGAGCTTCGCCCTCCCGATGTCTGCCGCAACGCAGGTGGCACACCCGCCAAGGAACAGCGGCACCAGGCTGTACAACGCAGGGCTCTGACGCTGTACCCCCCCATCCGTGCCAATCCGTGTTCATCCGTGGCTCAAAAAAACCGCTCCGTGGCACCACCCTGTCGCCCGTGCTCGGGCTAAAGCCCCAGGCTGCTACATCCAACGCCCCCCTCATCCGTGCCAATCCGTGTTCATCCGTGGCTCAAAAAAACCAATCCGTGGCACCACCCTCGCGAGGTGCAAAAACGCAAACCCCGCAGTCAGAAACTGATCGCGTGTTCACATCGATGAATCCTCCTGTTAATCTGTCAGCAGAATCTGCGGTCTGCGGCCTGTGCGGTGGTTTTTGGGGGATAGTTCATGAGTTCAACGCAGCGAGGAAAACGTCCGGTGTTTACCGTCGCAATCGTCATAGTGGGCAGTGTTCTGGCGGGCTGTGGAGGCTTGCTGGTGATGAGCCTTGCGGCGCCGGCTCCGGGAAATCTGGGGGTGCGGGGTGGTCGGCTGGCGGCCTGTCCGGGCAGTCCCAACTGCGTGTCGACTCAGGCCGAAAATCAGGAACACTGGATTGAGCCTTTGCAGACTGAGGCAGCGGACGACAGCGCGATCAGTCTGCTGGCGGAGATAGTGCGTGAGCAGCCCCGGACGACGATTGTGGAGCAGACGGGGGATTATTTGCGGGTTGAGTTTCGCAGCTTTCTGTTTCGCTTTTGTGACGATGTGGAATTCTACCATGACCGGCGTTCGGGCCTGGTTCATTTTCGCTCGGCGTCGCGAGTTGGTCATTCGGATTTGGGAGTGAATCGGCGGCGGATGGAGCAGATTCGCGAGCAGTTTCAGCGGCGACTGGCGACGGCGGGCGGTGCTGCGGTTGAGTCGCGTGGCCGGGTGCTGGAGCTGGCCGGCGTTCGCTGAGTCGGCTGAGTGGCGTGTATTCGGCAATTCAGAATTCCCACAGCTCGGGGGAATTGGTAAGATTCTGCAGTCTGAGGGGACTGCGGGGGCGTCCTCGGCGGGCCGGAAGCATCAGGAGTCCGGTGTGCGGCACAGGGATGCATTGCCATGACGTCTTTTATACTGTTTGTAAGCGGCTGTCTGCTGTGTGCCATTTTTCTGGCCACGCTGTATGGTGACAGTCTGCCGTTGCTGGACCTGTTCGAAGGTCGCTGGCTGACCAGTCTGCTGCAGCTTGCGGGGCGTGGCATTGTCAGTGTCAGCAGCGTGTTTGAGTTGTTTTTGCAGTTTGTGCTGAACAACCTGACGTGGGTGGTGGCGACATCGGCGGGAGCCGCGGGGCTGACTTTGGTGCTGGCGCTGATCACTGGCGGATTGTCGCTGGATGCGGCCGAGTTTCAGCGGGACATTGGTGTGCCGCTGGCAGCGGGCGGAGTTTTGGATCAGGTGTCGGACCTGCAGCAGCAGCTGGAGTTCAATCCGGTTTCTCCGCTGCTGGCCAGTTTGTCGCGTCGTGATCGTGATGAGTCGCTGATGCTGGTGAGCAGCTGGAGCAGTGGGTATCGGCTGTTTGATCCGGCGTGGGATGTGGCGGACCGGGACGACCGGGATCGTCGTCGTCCGCCGATGTGGCCGTTGCCCGGTGATTTTACGGACTTCCCGGCATCTCGTCCGGCCAGTCGTCGCCCGGTCCTGGACGTGCGATTCCGTCGTCTGGACAGTCGGGACGACGAGGGTCAGTCTTTGGTATTTGGTGAGCTGGTGGAGACATTCCCGGACGAGGATTTTGTGGAGCGTGCGGTTGAGCGGATAGTGCGGGGAGCGTGGCGGCAGGCGCTGACGGGTGGCGGATTTGGCGACCGTCGTGACTCGGGCGAATTTCAGGAGGAGCTGGCGGAGTCTTCAGCGGTGGAGCTGCGTCGGCTGGAGCAATCGGTGCGAGTGATCCCGGGCGCGGGGATTTCTGAGCAGCAGTTGCAGGTGGAAAAGC
>CAZVMA010000390.1:0-1459 GCA_964628545.1 uncultured Pseudomonadales bacterium
TGCCAAAGCTGAGAGCGCAGCGCAGACTTCAGCTCAGATGTCAGGCGAGCGCGGCCACCTGCGCGTCGTCCCCGCGCCGCAACGGATCGCGCAGCGCTTCGCCTGCGGCGACGAACTCGAGCGAGACGGAGTTGATGCAGTAGCGCAGGCCGGTGGGCGGCGGTCCATCCGGAAACACGTGTCCTTGATGCGAATCGCAGCGTGCGCAGCGGGTCTCGATGCGAATCATCCCGTAGGACGTGTCACGCACCCCGATCACGTGCTCCGGATGCACGGGCGCCCAGAAGCTGGGCCAGCCGGTGCCGCTCTCGAATTTGGTGGCGTGTCGGAATAGGGGCAACCCGCACAGACGGCAGCAGTACAGACCCTGCGCCTTGTTCTGCAGCAAGCCGCCGCAGAATGGGCGCTCGGTGCCGTGGTGCAGCAGGACCTCTGCCTCCTCGCGACTGAGATCGGACTCCAGTGCCTGCCGCTCCTCGGCGCCGGGCGGCGTGAGATCAAACGGCGTGTGGGTGACGGTACCGTTCATCGCGGTTCTCCTGTCGGTTCTGCAGCAGTAGAGGCCGTCATCTTGCCAGAAGCCAGTGTCTGTCGTGCGTGATCCGCAAGCACGTCGGCCACGCACCCCGTCAGCCGCCGCGCCGTGGCCAGTTCCAGAAATTCGTTAGGGCCGTGCGCGTTCGAGTTCGGGCCGAGCACCCCGGTGACCATGAACTGAACGCCAGGAAACCGGTCGCCCAGCATCTTCATGAACGGGATCGTGCCACCCATGCCCATGTACATGGCCGGTCGGCCGAACCACCGCTGCGAGGCCCGCGCCAGCGATGCTTCAAGCCAGGGTGCGACGGTTGGGGCGCACCAGCCCGACTGCGGCGTTTCCAGCGCGAACGAGACCCGTGCGCCAGCCGGTGGATCGGCTTCCAGCACCTGCTTGATCACCGGAGCCACTGCGTCGGCATCCAGCGTCGGCGGCAGTCGGATGACCAGCTTGGCTTGCGTACCCGGGCGCAGGGTGTTGCCCGCGTTGCCGATGTCCGGTGCACCGCCGAGGCCAACGGTGGCCAGGCTGGGGCGCCAAGCGTTGTTCAGCAGCAATTCCAGCACGTCGTCGGTTTCCGGTCCGGTTGTTCCAGACCAGGGGTAGCGATCGATGACGCTGCGGCCGAGGGTATTGGCCACGGCACCGAGTTGGGCGCGCACGGCGTCTGGAATTGAAACGGAGAGTGCTGGGTGCAGGGCGCCGTCGCTCGCGCGCTCGATGCGCTCCAGCACGTGCCGCAGGATACGAAAACTGGACGGCACGATGCCGCCTGCCGCTCCGGAATGCTGGCCCTCGGTCAGCACTTCGACGGACAGTACACCGGGCAGCATCCCGCGCAGCGAGGTCGTGACCCAAAGCTGGTCGTAGTTGCCGCACTCGGCGTCGAGGCAGATCACCAGGTCGGGCTGGCGGATACGG
>CAZVMA010000390.1:1469-1796 GCA_964628545.1 uncultured Pseudomonadales bacterium
TAATAGGGCAGGTCGTAGCTGCCGCTTTCCTCGCAGCCTTCGATCAGCAGCACGCAGCGCGCGTGCGGTATATCCGCCGCCTGCAGCGCTGCAATTGCCGTCAGCGAACCGAACAGCGCATAGCCGTCGTCGGCGCCACCGCGTCCGTACAGTCGGCCATCTTGTTGCACAGGAACCCAGGGTTCGAGGCCGTCACGCCAGCCGGCGAATTCGGGCTGCTTGTCGTAGTGGCCATACAGCAACACCGTGGCGGTGCTGGCGCAGGTCGGCGCGACCTCCAGGTACAGCAGCGGCGTTCGGCCGGGAAGCGCGATGATTTCGGTTTGA
>CAZVMA010000390.1:1826-2767 GCA_964628545.1 uncultured Pseudomonadales bacterium
CGGGTGATTTGTTTGGAATGCGGATGTAGTCGCAGAGTGCGGGCACGATGTCGTCCCGCCAGCGCGCGTCGATGAAGCCATTGAGGTCGGTCACGCTGAGCCTCCTCGGTCGGAGAGCGCGAGCGGGTCGCGGGCTTGAGATTCTAATGAATCACCAGCCGCTTGCGAATCAACAATCGCCAGCAGAGTGCTGCAGCCAAGGCGGCCAGACCGGGTTTAGGCATGTGGTAGTTGGCTGTCGGGCCGTCCGATCAACCGGCTCGGTCAGCAATGTTCGCTCAGCGTAGACGGGAGAGAGATCTGGTTCCGGAACGCGTCATCGAGACTCCCCTGCCTCGGCGGAGCCTCAATAAAATCAACCAGGCCGCGCCAAGCAGCGCGATAGGTGCCGGGCTCGGTGCCGGGCTCGGCGGTTGCAGCGAACTGACAGGCGTCGTCACGGGATTGTAAATCTGGGGGCTGTTAGCGAGTCTGATGGTGCTGGAACCGACGGCCTGCAGCGCTTCCGGCTCTTTGATGAACCAGGTCTTGTTGCCGGTATCGGCTGTGCTAGTCAACGTCAGGGGTAGTTGATGCCGCTCGCGAACGTATAGTTCGACAGCAGATTGAACCTAACAGTCTGAAAGGAACTCGAGGAACCAGAGGACGCGGAGAACGCGGCGGACCCGAGCAGAGTATTGGTATCCATGCGATAGATGCTGGCGACGGCGGTGTCAGTCGTAGCGGCAGCTTTCTTCATTGAGTAAAGCGCCGAGACGTCGTGCGCCGGAGTGTCAGAGAAAGAGAAATACCACGCATAACCGACGTTCTTGTTAAGAAACGTCTGCGGGCCCGTGATGTCGGATAACGTCAGAGTGATAGCCGCCGCCTGTGCAATGGGCGCCCCAAGCCATAAGACTGCTGCCCCCAGCAGTCTCCGGAATTCGACAGCGCACATCGTT
>CAZVMA010000391.1:0-2754 GCA_964628545.1 uncultured Pseudomonadales bacterium
ATCGCAGTGGACACCGCTGGCCGGCATGTACACCGGACAGCGCACGCTGCGGATCGCGGACGGCCCGGACGAGGTGCATCACCTCGTGGTCGGTCGCGCCGAGATGCGCAAGTACCAGAGCGGCGCTGCCTGACGCGCACGGCCGACGCGACCCAGTCGCGTCGGCTGCGCCCGCTTCGAGAGAGACGCCGGCCCCGCGCCGGCGCTTGCGTCTCTGGGCAGCACGATTCTGTCCATGCCTGCTCGGCAACCCGCACCCCATGATGCGCGGCCGATCGCCGGCACACACACCGCAGCCACACCCAGGGGGGACTCAAACCGTGGTGACGACAACGCTTTTCGACTTGACCGGCAAGGTCGCGCTGCTGACCGGCGCGTCCAAAGGGATGGGCAAGGCCATGGCCGAGGCGCTAGCCGCCCATGGCGCCCGCGTCATGATCTCGAGCCGCAAGCTCGATCAGTGCCAGGCTGCCGCAGCCGAAATCAACGCGCGCTGCGGCGCCGAGCGGGCTTTCGCGCATGCCTGTAATGCCGGCTACAAGGCCCAGCTGCAGGATCTGGTCGACACCACCCGACGCGAACTCGGGCCAATCGACATCCTGATCGGTAACGCGGGCGTAAACCCGTTTTACGGGCCAATGTCCGCCATCCCCGACGAGGCCTACGACAAGATCATGTCGACCAACGTCAAGGCCAACCACTGGCTGGTGCAGATGGTGGCGCCGGATATGGTTGCGCGCGGCAAGGGCTCGATCATGATCACGTCCAGCACCGGCGCGTTCTCGGCGTCGCTTACGCTCGGCGCCTACAGCATCTCGAAACTGGCGGTCATCGGGCTGTGCCGCAATCTGGCGGCCGAACTCGGCCCGAGCGGCGTTCGGGTGAACGCGATCTGCCCAGGCCTGATCCGCACCGACTTTGCGGAAGCGCTGTGGAACAACCCGGAAGCGGAGCAGCGCGCGCGCGAGCAAATTCCTCTGCGGCGGCTCGGCGAAGCCGAAGACCTTGCCGGCCTCGCTGTGTTTCTGGCTGCTGACGCCAGCGCCTACATTACCGGACAGGCGCTGACCGTCTGCGGCGGCTCCAACATGTGGAGCTGACGTATGACCACCATGACGCGATCTGAAGCGCTGGCAGCGCTGACCGGGCCCGGCGAGCTCTACGCACTGGGCACTGAGACCATTCGCGGGGTGCCGCAGCGCGTGTTCGTGAACGCGCCCCGATCCCTGCGCCAGCTCTACGAGAGCGCCCGCAGCGACGCCGAATTCATCGTGTTCGAAGACGAACGGCGCACCTTCGAAGCCGCGTGGCAGGAAGCCGGCGCGATCGGACACCTGCTGGTCAACACTTACGGCGTGAAGCCCGGGGACCGAGTTGCCATCTCGACGCGCAATTTTCCCGAATGGATCACTGCCTTCATGGCGATCACGTCAGTCGGGGGCATCGCGGTCGCCATGAACGCGCTTTGGACCCCGGACGAGATGGCTTACGGCCTGGCCGATTCCGGCGCGCGGGTGCTGTTCGCCGACCAGGAGCGGCTGGACCGCCTGGCGCAGTGCCAACCGACCCCGGCATGCGCGGTGATCGCGGTGCGACCGGCAAGCCCAACGAGCTGGCCGGCGATTGCCGACCTGCTGGCGCGCATCGGCACGCCCGGCATGCCAGATGTCGACATCGCGCCCGATGATCCCGCCATCATGTTCTACACCTCCGGCTCCACCGGACACCCGAAGGGCGTGCTGTCCACGCATCGCAATGTGCTGACCGCGCTGTTCTCGTGGGAGCTAGACGCCCGTGCCGGCGCCCTGATGGCCGGACTCGAGCCGGAGGTGCCCGCCGAGCAGCCGGCCACGTTGCTCGCGGTGCCGCTGTTCCACGTCACCGGCAGCCACGCCGTGCTGCTGCAGTGCTACCGCGCGCAGCGCAAGATCGTGTCGATGTACAAGTGGCAGCCCGAGCAGGCGGCGGCGCTGATCGAGCGCGAACGCATCACCTCCTTTACCGCCCCGGCCGCAATGACCGGCGACCTGGTGCGGGTGGCGCGGGAAACCCGGCACGATCTCGGCACCCTGCTCACGGTCGGCGGCGGCGGCGCGCCGCGCGCGCCCGAGCAAGTGCGGCAAATCGGCAGCTCGTTCACCCGCGCGCTGCCCAATACCGGCTGGGGCATGACCGAAACCAACGGCATCGGCACCGGCATTGGCGGCGTCGACTACCTCGACCACCCGGCGAGCTCGGGACGCTGTTCAGCGGTGCTGGATCTGCGCGTCGTGGACGACGACGGCCGCGTACTGCCCGCAGGCGAGCGCGGCGAGCTGCAGATTCGGGGTACCTCCATGTTCCTCGAATACTGGAACCGGCCGGAGGCCAACGCGAGCTCGTTCGTCGACGGCTGGTTCCGTACCGGCGACGTGGCCTACATCGACGCGGACGGCTACCTCTACATCGTCGACCGGATCAAGGATCTGATCATCCGGGGCGGCGAGAACATTGGCTGCGGTCAGGTCGAGGCCGCCCTGCTGATGCATCCGGACGTCTTTGAAGCCGCCGTCTACGCGGTGCCGGACGAGCGCCTCGGCGAAGAAGTGGGGGCTACGCTGTACGGTCGACCCGGGCTTGACCTCACTGCGCTCGAGGCTTTTCTCGCCGAGCATCTCGCGCGGTTCGAGATTCCTCGCTACTTCCGCATCGCGGGCGAACCCCTGCCGCGCACGGCATCGGGCAAGATCCTGAAGCGCGAGCTGCGGGCCGAGG
>CAZVMA010000392.1:0-2752 GCA_964628545.1 uncultured Pseudomonadales bacterium
GGCGATCCCCGACGCGGAGGCCGAGCGGGCCCGGCAGGGCTGGGACCTGCCGACCGACGGGCTCGGCGCGCGGCCGCTGAACGCCGCCACCAAGCTGTACCTCGCGATCAAGGCCGATCTGGCGGGCGAGACCGGCGTGCGCGCGATCGGCATCAACTGCCTCAACGAATCCCACTTCTCCGACTCCACCCCCTGCCTCGCTTGGAACCGGCTGTTCCAGGAGGCGGGCATCATCTGGGGCTGCGAGGGCGACTCGGTGTCGATGCTCACCAAGTACCTGCTCCACCGGTCTCTCGGCGCGCCGATAATGATGACGAACCTTTACCCGTTCGCCCTCGGAAACGCGGCCCTCCGGCACGAGAAGATCTCGCACTTCCCCGTGGTCCAGGGGGATCCGCGCAACTACATCCTCGTCGCCCACTGCGGCTACCTCGGCGTCGTGCCCCAGCCGTTCGCCACGCGCTGGCAGCTGCGGTCCAAGGTGCTCGGCATCGTCGATGACCAGGCGACGGCCATCGACGCCCGCCTTCCCGAGGGACCCATCACCCTCGCCAAGCTCCACGCCAATTTTGACCGCATGACCCTGGCGGAGGGAGAACTAGAGGGCTACGCGCAGTACCCTGGCTCCGACTGCCGCAACGGCGGGGTCGTCCGCGTGGCGGACGGCCACCGACTACTCAACCGGCTCTCCTCTCACCACTATCTCCTGATGACCGGCCACCAGCGCGCCGACCTAGAAACGATCGCCCCCGTGTTCCGCCTCGAGCTCGAGGCGCTCTGACCCATGCAAGCCGCTCTGCTGTTTGGCCCGGATGACCTCCGGGTCCAGGAAATCGAGACGCCCCGCGCCCGCGAAGGAGAGGTCGTGCTGCGCACCCGCAGCGCCTCCATCTGCGGGACCGACATTCGAATGCTGAAGCACGGCCACGCGCACGCCACGCCCGACCGGCCCCTGGTGATCGGCCACGAGATGGCCGGCACGATCAGCGAGGTGGGCCCGGGCGTCACCTCCTTGCGCGTCGGCCAGCGGGTGTGCGTGGCTCCCAACTACAATCCCGTCCCGACCCGATTGGTGGTCGCGGGAGAGGGCCACCTCGACGCCAGCTACCGTGCGTTGGGCATCCACGAAAACGGCGCGTTCGCCGAGTACGTTCGAATCCCACGAGACGCGGTGCTGCAGGGTAACGTGTTCCCGGTGCCGGACCACGTCAGCGACGCCGCGGCGGCGCTGGTAGAGCCGCTGGCATGCGTCTACAACGCCTTTGAGAAGGCCCGGCCGGGACCTGGTGATACGGTGCTCATCATCGGCGCGGGCCCGATCGGGTTGATGCACGCGAAGATGGCCCGGATGGCCGGCGCCAGCCGCGTCATCGTCAACGACGTTAATGCGGACCGCCTCGCTATCACCCGGGAAATTGACCCCGCCTTCCTGACCGTGCAGGGGGATCCGGGTGCCGAGCTAGCCCGTCTCACCGGCGGCGCCGGCGCGGACGTCATCATCACGGCTTGTCCGGTCGCGGCGATGCAGACCCGCGCCGTGGAGCTCGCGGCGGTCAACGGCCCAATCGTGTTCTTCGGCGGGCTACCAAAGGGCGCCTCGGTGGTGCCGCTCGATACGAACATTATCCACTACCGGCAGTTGCTTGTCACGGGCACGACGCGACAGAGCCTGCGGCACTTCCAGCAGACGCTAGATCTGATCTCGGGAGGGGTTATCCGCATTGAAGACCTAATTACCGCCTCCTACCCGATCGCCGAGGCCCGGGCCGCGATCATAGGCGCGATGGCTGCCCGGGGTCTGAAGACTCGCCTCGCTTTTCCCGCCTAGGTTTCTCGCCGTGCACCTGCTCCTCGGCCTCGACGTCGGCACCCAGGGCACCAAGGCCGTCCTCCAAAGGGCGGACGGGCGGAGCGTGGCTGAAGCCTTTGTGCCATCAAGGCCCCGTCACCCCTGCCCGGGCGCCGTAGAGGAGGATCCCGAGGAGCAGCTGGCCGCAGTCCTCGCCGCTACCCGGGATTGCCTTCGGCAGGCGGGCTCCGCCGCCGGGAAAGTCGCCGGCCTCGCTATCGCCGGGCAGATGGCAGGCATCATTGGCGTGGACGAGGCTGGCCGGGCGGTCACGCCCTACGACTCGTGGCTGGATACCCGTTGCAGCGGCTATATCGCGCGGATGCGCACGGTCGATGACTTGGTGCTGCGCCGAACGGGTAACGCGCCGAGCTTCAACCACGGGCCGAAGATTCTCTGGTGGCGCGAAGAGCGGCCGACCGAGTACTCGCGGATCGTCCGCTTCGTGCAACCGGGCGGCTACGTGGCGATGCGGCTGTGCGGCCTAGATGCCTCCGGTGCCTTCATCGATCCGACTTACCTGCACTTCTCAGGCTTCGCCGACACCCTGGCGGGCCGCTGGGACGAGACGCTGTGCGCCCGGTTTGGGGTTAACCAGTCCAAGTTTCCGCGCATCGTGCCATGCACCGAGGTGGTGGGACAGGTGACTAGGGCGATGGCGGCCGCCTGTGGGCTCCCGATCGGCACCCCGGTGGTGGCCGGCTGCGGGGACACGGCGGCGAGCTTCCTCGCCTGCGGCGCGACCGAACCTGGGATCTGCGTCGACGTGGCGGGGACCGCCTCGGTGTTTGCGGCCACCACCGGCAGATTCATCCCGGACACGCTGGCCGGGGTACTCGGCTGTGGACACTCCGTCTGCGCGGGTCTCTGGCACCCCTATGCCTACATCAACGGTGGTGGGCA
>CAZVMA010000393.1:0-2751 GCA_964628545.1 uncultured Pseudomonadales bacterium
CGCGCGAAACAGGTTGGCCAGGCGGAAGGCCGCGTCCGCCGTCAGCTGCTCCGTTCCGTGCGCGCGAATGTTGTTGGCAACGGTCGCGGGCGGCTGCACGTGCACGCTGTCGGCGCCCTTCGCCACCCAATCTTTCACCGCGGGGGTGTAGACGTCGGTGCCGAACTGAAACGCCTGATCGCCCTCGCCAAACGTGTGCGTCTTCGAGTAAGTGCCCTCGTCAATGCGCACGATCCGACCAGATTCGTCGATCCACGCTGCGGACGGCACGTTGACGAAGTTAAAGGCGCTGCTGATCAGATGGTCGGTGTCGATCACCTGAATGTAGGTCGGCTGCGCGGCATCGAAAATGGGGCCCGCGACGGCTTCGCCGCCGGTATCTTCGGCGACACAGATGAGCACGAAATTCGGGTCGTTGATTTCTGCATACATACGTTGCCACACGGGCACGTCAAGCATGCAGCCTCACCACGAGGACCAGGTGACGATCAGCGCCTTTTTGCCCTTCAGGTCGGCGAGCCGGATCACCTTGCCCTGCCGGTCCTTGACCTCGAAATCCGGTGCCATGGCGTCGACCAGCATGCGCTCGCGCTTGGCGGGAATCTCGGCAAAGCTCCACACGTGAGCTTCGCGATCAGCCACAAACGACTGCCCGATGCGGTTGGCGAAAGCCTCGAGATCGAACCAGGGCTGCCCCGCGCGTTCGACCAGCACGTCGCTGCCAAGCGGCATGCATATGTCGTTGTAGCAGGCGCCCTCGGGCTTCACTTCAAAGCCGTTGATGCGCACCAGATCTTCGCGTCGGATCAGCAGCCCGTCCCCGGGGCCGATCGCGTCCAGCGTGATGGTACGGCCCTGGTACAGCACGGTGGCGCTGCCTGGGGCATGAATAGGCGTGGGCTGAAACGGGTGCCTCAGCTCTGGAAACGCGCCGAATGCTCGGGCCATGGGCGAAACCTCTCGGTAGTGGCGTCCAGCGCATGCTAGCCCGAATCACGCCAGGGTAAAACCGAAGCCCCAGTTTACCCTGCCCAGGTGCTCCAGCCGACGGCGCAGCAGGCCACTAGCAAGGCACCAGCGGAAAGTAGGGCCCGTCCCAGGGCATTCCCGACGCGCGCGCAGTGCCCAGGAATTTCGCGTGCGGACTGTCGGCGATCGTCGCCGGAACATAGCGCGCACCATCCGGCAAGTAGGCGGGGGCGATGACCAGACGCGGCGCATCGCCGTGGTTGGGTCCGGAACCATGTACCGTCAGCGCATGATGAAATGACACCTGCCCAGCCCGCAGATTCAGCACGGTAGGCTCGATCCCACCGCAGACCTCGGCGAAACGACGCTCCTGCGCAGTGAAATTCGTATCGAAAAAGCCATCGGACGCAGAGATCAGTCCCAGCCGGTGCGAGCCATCAAAGACCTGCAATGCTCCGTTGACGACGGTCGTATCCTGCAGGGCGAGGTTCGCGCTGATCATTCGGGTGGTCGAACTGTTCTGCCAGTAGGCAAAGTCCTGATGCCAGCCAATATTGCCCGCTTCCGTCCGGTTGTTCGCCCCGAGACCAGGCTTCCAGATCGCCTGGTCCTGCCAGACCCGGATTCGATCGACGCGCAGCAGTGCCGACGCAATGCGGGTAATCCGGGGGTCGAACACCACGCTGCGAATGGCGTGACTGATCCGCCATGCCCACAACAGCGTCTTCACCGCTTCCGGATCGTCGCCGTTGAGCGGAGGGCCCAGCGGCCAGTCATCCACCTGATCGAACTCGCCCGCATAGGCCCGGACCACAGCGGCACGAAGCCCATCAACCTCTGTTTCGGAAAACAGGACTGGCGACGTCCACCAGCCCAGTGACTCGTACCGGGCCACATCGCTCGCGTTCGGAACCATCTGCTCCGCGGTTTCCATCACGTCTCCTCCCCAACCGCGACCACCGACAATCGAGCGTGGCACCACAACCCGGATAGTGACCGGCCGGAGCCTGTCGCTGCAAGACCGCGACAGAGTCGGCATGCGATGGTAATTTCGGGCGCTGGATCGGTCTCACCGGAGCCTCGAAGTGCCGACACCCGCAAATCTGGTCAGCGCGCTCGGGCTTGATCAACCCATCGCGGCCGTCGTAAACGACCGCAGAAACGGCTTCGATAACGACCCGGCCTGGGATGCGGCCTATCATCCGTGCCCCGAGGCGTTTCCCGCGCGCGAAACGCCCCAGGGGACGGTGACGAAGCTCGACGATTGGAATGAGTCGCGCGTCTATCCGGGCACGCGGCGCACGCTCTGGATCTACCAGCCGGCCGCAGGTCCGAAGACGGACGGTCAGTCTGTGCGGCTGGTGTTCTTCAATGACGGCGGCTGGTATCTGGCGCGCACCGGCCCCGTGCGGGCCGCGGCTGTGCTCGATTCACTGCACCACGCGGGCGCCATCGCCCCAACCGCAGCCATCTTCATCATGCCCGGCGAACCGGACCACGCGGTCACGGGACCGATCGCCTCGTATGATCACCGCGCCGCGCAGCGAAGCCTTGAGTACGACATGCTGACGCCGCGCTATGGCGAATTTCTGTTCGGCGAGATGATGCCGCTGATCGAGCGTCACACGCGCCTGACCGTCAGCGCCGCACCGGAACACCGGACCGTCTGCGGTATCAGCAGCGGCGGCATCGCCGCATTCAATGCCGCCTGGCACCATCCGAACCAGTGTCGGCGCGTGCTGTCGCACTGCGGTTCGTACACCGACATCTGGGGCGGCCACA
>CAZVMA010000394.1:0-2742 GCA_964628545.1 uncultured Pseudomonadales bacterium
CTGTCCGGCCTCGTCGGCGTGCTGATTGGCATTGAGCGCCTGATTTCGTTGTCCCTGATCGGTTCGAAGGTGAGCGCCCAGCGTAAGGCGACGACCATTGACGAAGGGAACCCGCTGGGACGCGTGCTCAAGGCGTATGACGACAACAAGGACGTCGACTTGGAAACGCTTGAGCTCAAACTGGGCGAGGCGATTCTTAAAGAAACTCCCGCACTCACCCGCAACATCACGCTGATGCAGGTGATTTCGGTTGTGGCCCCGCTGCTGGGCCTGCTGGGTACCGTGATCGGGATGATCATGACCTTCCAGGCGATCACGCTGTTCGGTACGGGTGATCCGAAGACGATGGCCACGGGTATTTCGACCGCACTTGTGACTACCGTACAAGGTCTTGTCGTCGCGATCCCGATGACGTTGTTCCATGCCGTCGTTGCCGCGCGTAGCCGCAGCGTGATTCACGTTCTGGAAGAGCAGAGCGCTGGCATTATCGCGGATCAGGCCGAAAAAGCTGGACGGGCACTGGGTTAATCCCAGTGCTCTCCCGGCGCCCACTTGGCAACCAGCGTGAGATCCAGGCATGTTTTATGAATCCTACATCAAGATCATGGGCTTCATGGAGACGGGGGGCGATGTCCTGTGGGCGATCGCTGCAATCACGTTCTTCATGTGGACGCTGATCTTCGAGCGCATCGGTTATTTTCTCACCGCGCACGCGGGCATGGTGCGTGATGCTGCAGTGGCATGGGAGGGCCGAGCGGAACGGCGGTCGTGGACCGCACACCAGATTCGCGAGGGTATGGTTTCGCGAGGTGTAGCCACGATTACCGGAACGTTGCCGTTGATCCAGACCTGCGTCACGCTCTGCCCGCTGCTAGGGCTATTGGGAACGGTAACGGGCATGATCAGTGTGTTCGATGCCATGGCGTCGCAGGGCGGCAACGCTCGTTCGATGGCTGCTGGCGTTTCCATGGCAACCATCCCGACGATGGCTGGCATGATCTCGTCCATCGCGGGTCTGGTCGCTGCCGAGGCGCTGAAGCGCAAGGTCAACTTCGAGATCGAGCTCTTTCAGGACCACCTGACCATGGATCACTGATCCCTCGAGCACATGAGCGGAGAGCAAGATGCGTAAGAACATGTCCCGATTTTCCGGGACGGAAGAGCAGTCCGAGATCAACCTGACGCCAATGCTCGACGTGGTGTTCATCATGTTGATCTTCTTCATTGTCACCGCCAGTTTCATCAAACAGGCTGGCATCGACGTCACACGGCCCGAGGCGCTGACCGGCGAGCAGCGACCGACTGTAAGCGTTCTGGTAGCAATCAGCGACACGGGTGAAATTTGGGTCGACAAAAAGAAGGTTGAACCTACCGCCGTTCGCGCCGCCATTGAACGACTGCACGCGGAAAACCCGAAGGGCAGCGTGGTTGTGCAGGCAGACAAGGCCGCCAAGAACGAGCGATTGATGATGGTGCTGAGTGCGGTACGCGCAATCGGCATCTCGGACGTTGCGGTTTCGACCGAATCGTAGAGGATATTTCGAGATGATGCGTTATCTGAGCGGTCTGGGGCTCGGCGTCGTCACCACGTTTCTATTGTTCTACCTCATGCAGTCGCTGATCCAGTCGGACAAAAGCGCACTGAATGAAGGGGTCAAAGGGAAACTTGTGGACTTCGTTCGAGTTCAGGAAGACGTCGAAGTACAGACTCGTACGCGCAAGCCTACACCGCCGCCGCCGCCTGATGAGCCGCCACCGGATGCGCCGGTTGCCACGTTCGATAGCGCAGCGCAGTCCATGGGTGTCGACGTCGGCGCTGTGGATGTGAAAGTTGATGTCAATGTCGGTGACGGTGGTCTCGGTGGATTCAGTTCCGACGGCGAATACCTTCCCATTGTGAAGGTGGCGCCGGTTTATCCGCGTCGCGCTCAGACCCGAGGCATCGAGGGTTATGTGCTGCTTGAGTTTATCGTGACCACGACCGGTGCGGTGCGTGACCCGCGGGTGGTGGAAAGCAAGCCGCCAGGCATCTTTGACAGCGCGGCTGTTCAGGCGGCACTGAAATTCAAGTACAAACCCAAGGTGGTCAACGGTGAACCGATTGAAGTGGCGGGTGTCCGTAACCTGATCACGTTCGAGCTCGCTGAATAAGTTTGCAGTACTGAGAGGACGACCAGATGTTCAAGCGAGTGTTGCATGTGTACGGGCGCATAATTGCTGCGGCTCTGTTCCTTTGCGGGCTGGCGTCTTCGCCGGCCTTCGCGGCGCAGCAGGCTCCTGATCCGAATAACCCGAACGCGGTCAAGGAGACGCGGAAGGTGCCTGCGATGAGCGAGCCGACCTTCAAGAAGCTGAGTGAGGCCCAGGAAGCGCTCGAGGCAAAGAATTATCAGCAAGCCATGGCGGTGCTCAACGGCATGCTGGCTTCCGGCAGCAAAATGAACGGTAACGAAATCGGGCAGGTGCACAACATTCTCGGCTTCGTGCATTTCAGCATGGAAAATTACCCGGCTGCGATCAAGTCGTATGAGGCGGTACTGGCGCAGGGGGAAAACATTCCTGAAGGTCTTGAGGTGCAAACGCTCTACACGCTGGCGCAGCTGTCGTTCATTGCAGAGAACTATCAGAAAGCGCTGGACTACATGGAGACCTGGATCACCAAGGCCAACAATCCGGGTGCCGACCCCCATATTTTCATGGGTCAGGTGTACTACCAGATGGAGAACTACGACGCGGCGATCG
>CAZVMA010000395.1:0-417 GCA_964628545.1 uncultured Pseudomonadales bacterium
CGTGCGCGGCCATAACGGCTTAACCCCCGGTTACGGGCGGCAGAAACGCGACTTCATCGCCCGTCTGCAGTCGAAACGGCGGGTACACAAGTGTTTGATTAAGCGCCATACGCACGTTTGGGGCGTACAGGGCTTGGATTGCGTCCGCCCCGAGGCGTGCATGTAGCGCGGCCCGAAGGCTATCGTTGTCAGCGGCATCGGCTAGTTCGAGCCGGCACTCGGCACAGCCGGTTGTTTCCCGCAGCGAAGCGAAGAACAGAACCCGAACAGATATCATGCCGTTCGCTCCCAAAGACCGCTCTTCCCGCCCGACTTCAGCTCGAGGCAGATGTTTTCAATCACCATGCCTTTGTCTTCCGCCTTGCACATATCGTAGACCGTGAGTGCAGCTACGCTGACCGCGGTGAGCGCCTCCAT
>CAZVMA010000395.1:474-2726 GCA_964628545.1 uncultured Pseudomonadales bacterium
CGAGACGCGGGCCAGCGGCAGCGGGTGACAGAGCGGAATCAGATCAGCGCAGCGCTTTGCGCCCTGAATACCGGCAATGCGTGCGACCGCGAGAACATCACCTTTGGCTGCCGCACCGTCGATGATCTGGCGCAATATGCTCGGCTGCATGCGCACGCGTCCGGTGGCGATGGCGATGCGGGCGGTGTCGGTCTTGGCCGAGATGTCGACCATGTTCGCTTCACCGGCGGCATTCAGATGGCTGAATCCGGACATGCTGCGCGTTTCCGATGGCAACCGTGGTGCCGCCGAGTATAGAAGATGCCTCGCGTCGCTGCGCGCGCAGCAGTTAAACTTCAGGCTAGGCAGACCCAACTGAGCACCCCGCCACAGCACATGCGCGTTCCTTGAGCCTGCGATTAGCCGCCGACGAGCCTCCGATGAGCATAGATCCATTCGCGCTAGGGCCGACCGTTGATTCGTCGACAGACTCGTCTGTCGATCCGGTTGGCCGCGCCGCCGCTGCGCCGGGCGCACACGCCGGGCTTCGTGTTGTGGTCGGGATCTCGGGCGGGGTGGACTCTGCTGTTGCCGCACTGCGGCTGAAGCAGTCCGGGTACGAAGTCCAGGGCCTGTTCATGAAGAATTGGGACGAAGACGACGGTACCGCGTACTGTACCGCTCGGGACGATCTGCTCGATGCAGAGCGGGTATGCCAGCACCTCGGCATCGATCTGGTGACAGCGAATTTCGCGGCGGAGTATTGGGACAACGTCTTTGCCCATTTCCTGTCCGAATATGCAGCAGGGCGAACCCCCAATCCTGACGTACTGTGCAATCGGGAAATCAAGTTCAAGCAGTTCGCTCGACATGCGGTCGCCCTGGGGGCAGACATGATCGCGACCGGGCATTACGCGCGGGGCGTCTGGACAGAGGGATCCGAGGCCCCCAGCGGGAACGTTGATTCACCTGTGCGTCTTGGCGATGCCGGCGGGTTTCGGTTGCTGAAGGGTGTTGATCCCGGCAAGGATCAAACCTACTTTCTGCAGGCTGTACCCCGAGCGGATCTGGCGCGCTGCCTGTTTCCGCTCGGCGATTTACGCAAATCAGCGGTACGTGCACTGGCAGCCGATGCCGGTCTGCACAACCATCGCCGGAAGGACAGCACTGGGATCTGCTTTATCGGCGAGCGTCGGTTTCGGGATTTTCTGCAGCGCTATCTCCCGGTAGCTCAAGGTGACATCGTCGATATGCAAGAGCGGGTCGTCGGTGCACACATCGGTCTGGCTTACTACACACTCGGCCAGCGCCAGGGTCTGGGCATCGGTGGCGTGCGAGGCCGCCCGGAAGCGCCCTGGTATGTGGTCGCTAAGGATGTTGACCGCAACCAGCTGCGCGTGTCGCAGGACCCGCACGACCTGGAGACGGACTGGCTGAAGGGGGCTGAGGCAAACTGGCTGGTGGGGCCGGAAGTACCCGAGTTCAGCTGCACGATTCGCGTTCGATATCGCCAGTCGGACCAGAGTGCCAGGGTCATCATCCGGCCGGAGGGTTGTGTTGACGTACACTTTGCCGAGCCCCAGCGGGCTGTGACACCGGGCCAGTACGTGGCCTTCTACGCGAGTGACGTGTGTCTGGGTGGCGCACTGATCACCGCGACCGGACGAGGGTCTCTGACATGACCGATTCAGTTGCCCCCGGCGTGCCGGATGCGCGACTGCCGCACCCGAGCGAGCGCCTGCCGCTGTCGGGTCTGGCGCTGTCCGGCGTGACTCTGGCCGCGGTATTGGTGCAGCGCACGGCTAACGGACACCCGGTCGATCAGGCCGCCATTGATGCGCTGCTGCGGGCGGTTCCCACGCATCGTGCGGAGAGCCCGGCGCTCATCTTTCCCAATCCGGGCGTGTATCGAGAAGGCGCACGGATCGCCCGCGATGCTCTGAGCGGCCGCGTCAATGCACCCGATGCCGTGCGCTACTCGGTCCAATTGATCGAGCTCGCGAATCTGCTGCGTGGCGTGCCGCAGGTGGTGGAAAAGCTGCGCGATCTCTTGGACCAGCTGCACCCTGACAGCATGAACACCCATGAGGTCGCGCGCATCTATCAGCAAACCATCAGCACGCTTGGCAAGCGCATTCAGGTGACCGGTGACCCGGCGCTGCTCGGGCGCGATGAGATCGCCGACCGCATCCGCGCCCTGCTGCTGGCCGGCATCCGCATGGCGTGGCTGTGGTATCAGTGCGGTGGTCGACGCTGGCATCTCGTGCTGCAGC
>CAZVMA010000396.1:0-2721 GCA_964628545.1 uncultured Pseudomonadales bacterium
GCGCCGGTGCCGTCCAGGATTTCGGCGTCGCGGATCACCAGATCGATCATGCCCGTTCCTCCCGCGTGCGTCCGATGCTACAGACCGTATTGGGCCGGGTCTCGCCGCAGCCATTCGCCAATGCGCTCGCCAATCATGATGCAGGTCAGGTTCGTGTTCGCGCGCGGCACGAACGGCATGATCGACGCGTCGGCGACGACCAGGCCAGGCACCTGATGGCAGCGCCCGCGGGCATCGACCACCGCGCCCGCGTCATCGGCCGGCCCCATGCGAGCGGTGCCGCAGGGATGGTAACCGCTGCCGGCATAGCGCCTGCACATCTCTTCGAGCGTAGGCAGATCGTGGCCGCGGGCCGGGTCGGGGAACGCCACGGTGTCGATCAGATCCCGCAGCGGGGGCGTCTTAGTGAATGCCAGCGCATCCTGCAGGCAGCCCGCCAGCCGGCGCCGGTCGCTGTCATTGACGCAGAAGTTGTTCTCGATTTCGGGCGCTGCGCGCGGATCCGCGTCGGTCACGCGCAGTCTGCCGCGACCCTCCTGATATTCCAGTACGGCCGCGATCGCAAAGCGGCTGCCGCGGCGCTGCCCCGGGTTCGGTCGGCCGGAAAACGTCAGCTGCTCGATCTGCAGATCGTTCCTGAAGCTCGAGCCGGGTGCGGTGTAGCGCAGGATCGTCTGAATGAGAGGCGCATCGAAATCGGCGAGCGCGTGATCCCGGACCGTGCACACTACGGCGAGTGCTGGGTGGTCGCACAGGTTGGCGCCCACGCCCGGCACATCGGCGACCAGATCGACACCCAGACGCTCCACATCCCGGCGCGGCCCGATGCCAGACCGCATGAGCACCCCGGGCGTGTTGATCGCGCCGGCGGAACACACGACGAGTCGGCCGCGGATGCGGGCCGGGGTGCCGGATGGGGTTTCCACCTCCACGCCCATGCAGCGGCCCTGGCGGATATCCAGCCGGCGCACCAGCGTATCGGCGCGGATGGTCAGATTCGGGCGCGCGCGCGCGGCGGCCAGATAACCAATGGCCGTGGATACGCGCAGCCGCCCCAGCTTGTTCATCGGCTGCGGGCCAGCGCCCCAACCGGCCGGATCGTTGCCGTCGGCGCAGGCGGGGTAGCCTAGCCCTGTCGCGGCATCCAGGAAGGCGCTGTGCTGGGGCAGCAACTCGGTGGGCCCGTAGCGGCGAATCGGAATGGGCCCCGCGTCGCCGTGCCAGGCGGCATCCGGAAAATCGAGATCCCGTTCCAGGCGACGGAATGCGGGCAGCACCTCCGACCAACCCCACCCGGGATTACCGAGTGCGGCCCAGCCGTCGTAGTCCTCGGGCACGCCGCGCAGCGCGATGGTGGTGTTCACGGCGCTGGAGCCACCGACCACGCGGCCGCGCGGAAACGGAACGCTGCGCCCTTCGGTAGGGGCATGACTGAGCCCCCAGTCGTGCGCCCGATAGCTGTTGTTGTGGCTGTTCACGAGATCGAACGGCAATGCCGCGAGCGCTGGATAGTCAGGGCCGGCCTCGAGCAGCAGCACGCGCAGATCGGGACGCTCCGACGCGCGCGCCGCGACCACCGCACCGGCGCTGCCGGCACCGATCACGATCACGTCGTAAGGCGCGTCGTCTTGGGACCCCTTGGGATGATGCGCTTCGCCGGCCGCGCTCATAACGGGCTGCTCGCGTTGGCGTCGATCAACTCGACCCGCCAGCAATCGCGCCCCGCCGCCTTGGCCGCATACAGCAGTGCGTCCGCATGGGAGATCAGGGCGTCCACGCGCAACATCAGGGTGTCCGTCGGCGAGTTTGCCGGGTTGTTGACTGTCTTGTTGGCCGGCGTGTTGGCCGGCGTGTTGGTCGGCGTTGCGCTCGCGGCGCTGGTCGCACCGCCGATGCTGACCGTAACCGTTAGATCCAGGGGCTGCTGTCGCGCCGAATCCAGGAATGACAGCTGCCGCACCTCGGCGCGAATGCGCTCCGCCACCATCTCCGCGCCCGCGCGCCCGGTGTGCGGCAGCAGCAGGATGAACTCCTCGCCGCCAAAGCGCGCCAGCGCGTCCGTGCGTCGGCACAGCCGCTTGATGGCGGCGGCCGCAGCGACCAGTACCTGATCACCGACCTGGTGACCGAAGCGGTCGTTGATCTGTTTGAAGTGGTCGAAATCGAGCAGCAAGATTGAGGTGGGATGACCGTGCCGCGTCGCGAGCTGCAGTTGCTGGGAGGCGATTTCCAGAAACCGGCGTCGGTTCAGCACCTGGGTCAGAGGGTCGGTTTCGGACAGCCGCTTCAACTGCAGATTGGCGATGCGCAGCCGTTCGGTCAGCGCCAGCAGACGCCAGCTGCCCAGTGGCGCGATCAGCCCCGGCACCAGCGCCGCGACCGTTAGGCTTGGCACCACGCCGTCCAGCAGCGGGCCGAAGAACACCCGCAGTATCAGCGTTGCCGCCAGCGATGCCCCGACCGCCCCGGCCGTTACCAACGCCACCTTGCGCAGGACGGCGCCACGCACCTCGCGCTCGGCCTCCGGCAGCGGCGAGTCGGTTTCCTTCATGCGAGATATTTGTCGGTCACGGCGCCCTCGCTCGCCGAGCTGACCAGCCGCGCATACTTCGCCAGCGTACCGCTGATCGCATACGGTTCGGGCGGCTGCCAGCGCGCCTTCCGTGCGGCCAGTTCAGTATCGCTGACCAGCAGCTTGAGCTCGCGGCTTTCCGCATCCAC
>CAZVMA010000397.1:0-2718 GCA_964628545.1 uncultured Pseudomonadales bacterium
GGGTCGGCGTCTGGTCGAGGGCGCTTCTTCGCGCGCCTGAGTATCGAGCCCAGTTGGCCGGTCAGCCTAGGCCGTCCATCCAGCCCGCGTCGGGCGGGCACGCGAAACTGCCCCAGCCCGGCACCACCAGACGATGACAGTGCAGCATCAGTCGATCGGCCTGTTGCAGCGCTGAGGCCGGCTGCCCGTACAGGGTATCGCCAACCAGTGCATGACCAATCCAGGCCAGGTGCACGCGAATCTGGTGCGTGCGGCCAGTCACGGGCGCGCACAGCACCAGCGCTCTGTGTTGGTCCTGCGCCGCGGCGAGCACCCGGACACGGGTGAGGCTCGGGTGCCCCTCCAGATTGCCCCCCGGATTGCCCTCCGTATGGCCTTCCGGATGGCCCTTGGCGACTTCGGACCCGGCAAGTGCTGCTGGCCGCGTGGGCGCGCCGATGTCGGTAACCCCGGTCGACAAGGTCCACCCTTGGGCGCGGGCGACGATATCGGCACGGTTGCCCGCCACCCGGAAGCGGCTCTTGCGGCCCGGACGCAGAGGCAGATCAATGCTGCGAGTTGCGCGCCCCGGCAGGCCGCTGCCGGGCACCCCAACGGTCTGTGCGAGATAGAACTTGCGCACGCGGCGCGCGCCGAAGGCCCGGGTCAGCTCCGATTGGGTCCGCACGTCGAGCGCAACCAGCATCACGCCGCTTGTGCCCTTGTCCAGCCGATGAACCAGATAGGGTCGCGCGCCCAGCAGCTCGGGCAGCAGTGACCAGAGCGAGAAATCGTCCTGGCGATCGGCCAGCGTCGATAGTCCGGCAGGTTTGTCGATGACGACGATCCGTCTGTCCCGGTACAGAACGCGCGGCGACGGGCTGGCGGTCGCTCGCACGGGCTCCGAAGCGGTCGTATCAGTAGCCTTGGCCTTGGCCTTGGCCTTGGCCTTGGCCGGGGCCTTGGCCGGGGCGGTGGCCTGGGGTAGGTGCATGGGCGTGTTCATCGGCGAGATCGTGAAACCGGTCAATGCGCGCAGCATGCGCGCGAACTCGGGTTATTCTGGGGCCGCGGGCGCCTGCGTGCGAGCAGCAGCGATCGTGATGGATGATCCGATTGCCTCCGTCCTGCGCCAGCTGACTGTCATGGAAAAGGTCCATCATGAATCTGCGTGATCTTCGATATCTGGTTGCGGTGGCCGAGCATCGGCATTTCGGGCGTGCAGCCGAGGCCTGCTTCGTCAGCCAGCCCACGCTGTCGACCCAGGTGCGCAAGCTGGAAGAGGAGCTGGGCGTGGTGCTGATCGAGCGCACCAGCCGACAGGTCATGCTCACGCCGGTGGGGCAGCGGATCGTCGCGCAGGCGCAGCGCGTGTTGCGCGAGGTCAACCAGATGGTCGACATCGCTCAGACACATCAGGACCCGTTTGGTGGCGAGTTTCGGCTTGGCATCATCCCGACAGTAGCGCCCTACCGGCTGCCGCGTACTCTGGGGCCGATGCAGCGCGCGTTTCCCAAGCTGCGCACCCAGCTAACAGAGGGTCAGACGCACAACATCACCCGCATGCTGCGCGACGGCGAGCTCGATGCGGTCATTCTGGCGCTACCCCTGGACGAAGAACATCTGCGCCAGGTGTCCTTGTACGCCGAGCCGTTCTTGCTCGCGGTGTCGCGGCTGCATCCGAAAGCGGGTCGCAAGAGCGTGCAATTAAGCGATCTGGAGGGTGAACAGGTGCTGCTGCTCGAGGATGGCCATTGTTTGCGCGATCAGGCGCTATCGATCTGCGCCACGGCCCACGCTCAGGAGAACACCAGTTTCCGCGCCACCAGCATCGAGACGCTGCGGCAAATGGTGGCGGCCAACGCGGGCGTGACCCTGATGCCGGAGCTGGCGGTGATGCCGAAGGCGGGCCCCGTGCGCTACCTGCCGTTCGAAGGTCCGGTGCCGCATCGAGATATCGGGCTCTGCTGGCGCAGCAGCTCGACGCGCGATGCATTGCTCCAGGCGCTCGCCGAGCTGCTGGGTGAGCACCTGCGCGGCGTGCTCTCAAACACGCCGGGTCGAAGCTGACCGCAGATTGCCGAGGGGCGCGCGATGCCTGCGGGCGCGTGCGGGCCGGCCCCGCGTCAGTCGAGATCCGCTGCCAGCGCTGCTGCCGAGCGCGCGTCGAGGGTGATCGCGCACGGCATGCCGGCGTGATCGATACCCATGCGAATCGCGGCGCCGGACTTGGCCGCCGCAATGCTCGCCGAGTCGAGCTCGAACCGCAGAAAATGCACCGCGGAAGTCTTCTCGTCGGTTGAGCGCTCGACGTCCTCGTTGGCGATGGCCTTCACGCGCTGACACGCCCCGATCTGCACCCAGATGTGATGTTCGATGCCGGACATTTGCGCCAGCGCGCGGCGCCGCTCGGCGACGTCCGGATACTCGAACATGAACGTGGCCTTCCAGTTCCCGCCGTCCGGGATCAGCGGGTTGTAGGCATCGAGTTCGCTCTGGATCTCGTCTGCCTCGAAGATGCGCTCGACCCGCAGTATTTCCTGAATCTGGTAGCGGATGGTCGTCGCATCCTCGAAGTAGAGGGTTGCGTTGGGCGTCAGCGCGATGCGGCGCGGGACCTTGTGCGTCATTACTTCGGTTCGCATGGTGGCGCGGGCCGCGGCGTATTGCTCGAGACTCATCAGGTCGGTGCGGGTCAGCTTGTGCATGATCAAATTCCGTAAGCGCGTCGAACCATCG
>CAZVMA010000398.1:0-2709 GCA_964628545.1 uncultured Pseudomonadales bacterium
TCAACCTGTATCTGCTCGAGGACGAGTCGGGCTGGTGGGTGGTCGATACGGGCTTGTCGCTGCCCGCAACTACAGCGCTCTGGCACACCGTGTTTGAATCGCAGCTGGGCGGCCGCCCGGTGATCGGCGTCATCTGCACCCATATGCATCCCGACCATATCGGCCAAGCGCGCATGATCACCGATCATTTCCGCTGCCCCCTCTATATGACCCGCGCCGAGTACTACCAGGCGCGCGCGTTCTCCAGCGGACCCGGGCATCACACCAGCTGGATCGGACGCGAGTTCTACGTGCGCGCCGGCATGTCCGAAGATTATCTCGATCAACTGCGCGTACAGTTCGAGCAGCGCTCGAGTGAAGGCATGAGCATGCCGGAGATGCCGCCCGGCTATCGCCGGCTGCAGGACGGCGACATCCTGCGCATCGGCGGGCACGAGTGGCGCGTCGTCGTTGGCAGCGGGCACTCGCCGGAACACGCCTGCCTGTACTCGGCCTCGCTCAAGGTCTTCATCTCGGGCGACCAGATCCTGCCGGTCATCACCAGCAACGTCAGCGTGCATCCGAACGAGCCCGAGGCGAACCCGCTGAAAGACTGGATGCAGTCGCTCGACAGCCTGCTGGCCCTGCCCGACGACTTGTTGGTGCTGCCCGCGCACAACCTGCCGTTCTTTGGCGTACGCCACCGTCTGCGGGCGCTCATGTCGCACCACGAAGACCGCATGCTGGCCATCGAGGAACATTGCGTGCAGCCTGCGCTGGCGCGCGATCTGCTGCCTGTCCTGTTTGCACGCAAACTTGATGCGCGGCAAATGATGATGGCCTTGGGCGAAGCAATTGCACACGTGCACCTGTTGATGCACCGGAATCGTATCGAGCGGACGCTGCACGCGGACGGTCATTACCGGTTCCAGTCGATCGACCCCGATCTGGCCCGTCGCGCCCACCCCGGGCGGCACGACGCGCCCAGCGACGGGCCGGTCCTCGTGTAGACAGGCGCCGCGCCGAAAGCTGTTCCCGGACGATCGGAGGCCGACCATGGGATTGATCGATATCGCGCGGACCCTTGCACAGGTACCCACCCTGCTGGCCCTGAAGAAGGGCATGGCGCCTCGACCGCTGGACACCCTCGACTGCATTGGCGCCCAGATAGAGCGCAACGCTGCCACCCTTCCCGATGCGCCCGCGCTGCTGTTCGAGGGTCAAACCCTGACGTGGTCCGGTCTTAACGGCCTCGCCAACCGCTACGCGGCGGCCTTCCGGGCCGAAGGGCTGCGCCGCGGCGATACGGCCAGCGTGTTCATGGAGAATCGCGTCGAGTTCCTGGCTGCGGTCATCGCGCTGAACAAGCTGGGCGTGACCGCGGGCCTGATCAATACCAACCTGCGCGGACGACCCCTGACCCACTGCGTCACCGTGACGGCCTCGCGGAAATGCGTGGTGGGGGCCGAGCTGGCCGACGCCCTGTTGGCGGTGCGTGACGATCTGCCGCTCGATCGCGAGCAGGATTACCTGTGTTTGGCGGACGGCGCCCTGCCAGCACCGGCATGGACACGCGACCTGAACGCCGCCCTGCCAGCAAGCGACCCCGGCAACCCCGACGAAACCGGCCGCAATACGCTTGGCGACAGCGCGTTCTACATCTTCACGTCAGGCACCACCGGGCTGCCAAAAGCCGCCGTGCTCTCGAATCGACGCTACCTGTCGAGTGGATTGCTGGCCCACCAGGCCGGCCTCAAGTGCAAGCCGAAAGACCGCATTTACCTCTGCCTGCCGCTTTATCACGGCACCGGTCTGATGATCGGCATGGGCGCATCGTTTTCATCCGGTGCAAGCGTATTTCTGCGCCGCAAGTTCTCGGCGAGCAACTTCCTGCGCGAGGTCAGAGAGCACCAGACCACCTGCTTCATCTACATTGGCGAACTCTGCCGCTACCTGGTGGCCACGCCGGGACAGTCCGACGACCACCGCAACCCGTTGCGCAAGATCATGGGCAATGGCCTACGGCCGGATGTCTGGCCCACTTTCAAGCGCCGTTTCGGCATCAAGCGCATCGCCGAGTTCTACGGCGCGAGCGAGGGCAACGTCGCGTTCGCCAACCTGCTGAACAAGGACTGCACCGTCGGGATGACCTCGGTGCGCCACGCGCTGGTGCGCTACGACATCGAGGCCGACGCGATCGTGCGCGATGCCGATGGCCGCTGCCTGCCGGTGGCGCGCGGCGAACCCGGCTTGCTGCTCGGGCATATCAGCCCTGACGCGGTGTTCGAGGGCTACACCAATCCGGAGGCGACCGAGAAAAAGATCGTTCGGGACGTGTTCGAGGCCGGCGACGCCTGGTTCAACTCCGGCGACCTGATGCGCGAGGTCGACGCGGGCTTCACGCTCGGCTACCCGCACTATCAGTTCGTCGACCGGATCGGCGACACCTTCCGCTGGAAATCCGAGAACGTCTCGACCAACGAAGTCGGCGAAATCCTGAACCAGTTCCCCCAGGTTCGCTTCTCGAATGTCTACGGCGTCCTGGTGCCGGGGGCAGATGGACGCGCGGGCATGGCGGCTCTGACTCTGGCCGAGGGGGTTGATTCGCTGGATCTGGTTGCCTTTTCGGAGCACGCGGCAAGAGAGCTGCCCAGCTACGCACGACCGGTGTTTCTGCGCATTGAGCGCGAAATCGATGTCACCGGCACGTTCAAGATGGTCAAGGGCGCG
>CAZVMA010000399.1:0-2704 GCA_964628545.1 uncultured Pseudomonadales bacterium
CAGGTTATCGAGCAGCGGACGACCGACCAGGGCGTTCACCAAGTCGGTCAGCCCGGGGTTGTGCGCGACCACGGCTGCGGCGGACACCTCGGCGGGTGTTTCCCGAAGCACATCCAGCAGCCGGTCGGCATCGGCCAGATAGAGGCGCCGATCGGCGATCACCGCGGGTCCGACGGCGCCGAAACCCGCTGCGACGTAGGCGGCCGTTTCGGCAGCGCGTTGCGCGGGACTGCTCCACACCCAGGTGGCGGGAAGATCCTGACCCGCGAGCCAGTCGGCCATCTGCGGCCCGTCACGATGACCGCGGGCGTTGAGCGGTCGGTCGAAGTCGGATTGACCGGCCGTGGTCCAGTCTGATTTCGCGTGACGGACGATCCAGAGGCGCATGGATGTGGTCTCCGGCAGCGGGCAACAAGGCGGTCAGTCTAGCAGGCTGGGACGCCCGAGTTCAGGAATCGTTCAGACTGGCAGCAGCAGAGTGGTGGCCGTCGGCACGATTTGTCGGTGTCGCATGCAACAGGGAGAACATCATGCATCGCGTCCTGCGCGCGGGCCTCCGGATTGGTGGTGTCGTGTCGTTGTTGACGCTGGCCGGAGCGGCTCGCGCTGAACATGAGGATGCCCTGCTCGGCTTCGTGCTGGGCGCTGTCGTCGGCTCCGCGCTGGCGGACGATGATGATGACGATCGTCGCTACCGTTACGTGGATGACGATGACTACCGCCATGGGCATATCGACGCCCGGTACTGTCGGCAACATCGGCGCGCCTGCGCCCGCGGCTATCGGAAGCATGCGCCGCGGTACGCTTATCTGGCGGGCTACGGTGATGTCGGAAGCGACCGCTATCGTCAAGGCCACGGTTATGGTGCTGCTTATGACCACTATCGTGGCCATGAGCATCGGCGAGAGCATCGCCACGACCGACGCTGCCGGTACCGCGATCGCGATGACGATTGAAACGCGCGTGCGTGCGCACGCGCAGACCGGGCGATCGTGGCAGCGCGATTACCAGATGTCGAAGAACTCCTGGATGGCGGCCAGCTGGTTGCCGCGCGCCGATGACGGCACGATGATCGGCGTGCGCACGCCCGCGTCGAACCACGCCTCGATGCCGTCGCGAACCTTGCTGGCCGAGCCGAACAGCGTGGTGTCTGCCAGCCAGCGATCAGACAGGCAAGCGGCCACCCGATCATGCTCGCCCGCGGCAATGGCCGCTTCGACGGCGTCCATCTCCTCCACGTACCCCGCTTCGCGCCAGTAGTTGCGATAGTTGGGCAGGAAGGCATAGCTGGTGAGCGTCCGCCGGTTCACGGCCATGGCCGCCTGCTCGTCGTCCGAGATGCAGGTGGGGATCATGTTGCCGATGAAGAAATCCGGGTTCGTCCGCGCGTCGTGCGTCAGCGCGGAGAGCGAGTGACCCATGTGCGACCGCGCGCCGTTTGCGAACACCATGCCCTGAGCGATGTCTTCGCTGAGCGCGATCATGCGGTTGCGCAGCGTGGCCAGCACAATCGGCGGCAGATCGCCGACGCGCGGCACGGCGCGCAGGTCTTCGACGAATTGCCGCATGTCGGCCAGCGGCTTGCCTTGGCGGACCCCGATCCGACGCATGGCGGGTTCATGGCTGACGCCGATGCCGAAGCGGAAGCGGCCGTCCGAGATCTCGTGCAGGAATGCGGCCGTGCTGGCGAAATCAGTGACGTTGCGGGTGTAGATCGGCGTAATGCTGGTGCCAAAGATCACCTCGTGGGTGGCATCGGCAATAGCCTGACAGAGCGCGATGTTATCGCCGAGGCTCGGGCAGAAGATGCCGGGGAAACCGCGGCGTTCGATCTCCCGGGCAACTTCGATCATGGCCTTCCGGCGGCCGGGTACGGCCGCCAGACTGACGGCTGGCATGCGTGTGCTCATGTGGAATCCCCTCCGGTCGTGCGGTCATGGTGAACAGGCACAGATTCGCGGATCAGCTGGCATTTCGCAAACCGCGAGCCTCGCCCACGCTGCGCGCTGCGCCCGATCAGGGTAATTCGTTGACGGCTGCCCAGTCGATCCAGCGTCGGGCTCCGTGTGCCTTGACCAGCGTCCGCTCGATGCGCGGGTAGTGCACCAGATCGACCGCGTTGCGCTCGCCACCGACGAGATAGACCAGATCCTCGGTGAAGGGATTCTCCAGCGCATGCGCGGCCGAGGGTGCTCCGAAGCCCAGGAAATCGCCGGCACGAATCGGCACCCGTGCGGCATCGAGCCAGGCGACGCCGTGCCCGGACAGAATGTAGATGAATTCCTCATCCGCATCGTGCCAGTGCTGTTGGGTGCTGACGTGTCCGCTCGTGAGACGGATCAGATGCACGCCCAGTCTGTTGAGGCCCGCGGTCAGGCCGAGCGTGCGCATATGGCGCACGCCGTTGGGCTCGAATTGATGGATGTGGCGGCGTTCCGGCAGGCACGCAATCTGGTCTGCGGTCAGATGCGTCAGCATGGCGGCCGATCAGCCGGCGAGCAGTTCTGCAAGCGCGGCCAGCAGGCGCGCATTTTGTTCCGGTGTGCCAACCGTGATGCGCAGCCGGTGGTCGAGCCCGGGCGCCGCGAAATGCCGCACCAGGATGCCGCGCGCTTTCAGCGCCTGCTGCAGTGCGCGCGCGTCCAGTGGCGCATCAGCCGGCACCGCGACCAGCAGGAAGTTGGTTTGCGAGGGCGGGGCCAGC
>CAZVMA010000400.1:0-2699 GCA_964628545.1 uncultured Pseudomonadales bacterium
AGGTACAACTGTTTGCCGCCCGCCTGTACGACGGCCAGACCACCAACTTCCGCACCCCTGGCGGCGGCTTCGCGCCGGTCTATTTCAGCGACTGACGCGCGTCACGAAACCACGCGCAGGCACCCGCGCCGGCCATCGCCAGCACGGCGCCCAGCGCCGCCAGCGCCATGTCCCGCTGTCCGTCCCAGACGTCGCCCTGGGTGCCGAGGTAGTGCATGCCCAGATCGCCGCCGAACACGCTGGCCGCAGCCCACTCGATCAGCTCGTACAGCGACGAAGCCGCCATCAGCAGCAGCACGGACAATCGATAGGACAACCCGATCGGTACACCCTGGTGCACGAGCAGCTCGCGCGCAGGCACTGCGAGCAGCAGCCCGAACAGCAGATGCAGCAGGCGGTCGTAATGATTGCGCGTCCAACCAAAGGTGGTGGCCGGCGACCAGCCGAACAGCACGTCGAACACGTTTTCGTAGGGCACCAGCGAGTACGTGTAGTGACCACCTACGATGTGCAGCGCCAGATACACGAACATCAGCAGGTAGGCGCCACGCGTAAACCGAAAGCGCTGCCAGCTTCCAACCAAGGCCAGCACAAAAGCCACCAGCAGCACGTTCTCGAGCAACCAGGTCTGCCGATCGACCGGGGCCCAGGCCAACAGACTCCACTCAAGTAGCAAGAGCGCGAGCAGACAGGGTGCCAGGCGCTGAACGGACGGTGCTGCAGGGCGGCGCATGTGCTCTCCGATCGCGACGGCTATGGCACACGCGGCGTTGCTCGCCGCCGTGCCCCCATTCACGCCCCATTCTAGAACCGGCTCGGTTAGACTGACCCGTCAGACCGGGGGGCATTTCGTGTCGGATTTTCCGTATAGCCACGCGCGTCGCGCGCTGCTGGCCTCGCTTGTGTGCGTCGGCATGGGGTTCACGGTTCTGTTCCCGATCCTTGCGCCGCTGGGCCGCGAGATCGGCCTGTCCGAAATCCAGATCACCGCGATCATCGGGGCATCGTCGCTGACGGTATTCCTGGCCAGCTCGCGCTGGGGACGACAGAGCGATCGCTGGGGCCGCAAGCGCGTGATGCTGATCGGTCTGTTCGGATTCTCCGCCGGTACCTTCCTGTTCAACTCGGTGCTCTACGCCGGATTGTCCGGTTGGCTCGTGGGCTGGGGCCTGTTCGCGGCTCTGGTTGCGGCACGCATGACGCACGCGGCTCTGATGGCCGCCGCCATGCCCGCCGCCAACGCGTACATGGCCGATATCTCCGATCCGGCCAACCGCACCCGCGCGATGGGTGCCGCGGGCGCCGCGAACAATATCGGCTCGATCCTCGGGCCCGGTGTCGCCGCGCTCGCATTCATTTCGCTGCTGACACCGCTGTGGGTCATGGCGGCAGTGGCGTTCCTGAACGGGCTGTTCGTCTGGCGCTACCTGCCCGAGCCGCCGAAGCAACCGGCACCCGCAGCGGGTCAGCGCGCGCCCGGGCGCATGCGCTACGGCGATCCGCGCATCCTGCCGTTCATCATCGTCGGCGTGCTGATGTTTACCGGCACGGCGCTGGTGCAGCAGACCATGGGCTTCCGCTTCCAGGATGTGCTGCAGCTGGATGCCGCCGAAACGGCGCGCCAGTTTGGCTTCGCCATGATGCTGTCCGCGGTGTGCTCGCTGATATCGCAGCTGGTGATCGTGCAGCGCCTGAGCCTGGCGCCGTTCACGCTGCTGCGGCTCGCCATGCCGCTGCTGATCGTCGCCTTCAGCCTGATGGCGTTGTCGGAAAGCCAGCTGGCGCTGACAATCGGCATGATGATCATGGGGCTCGGCATGGGGCTGGCCGGCCCCGGTTTCAGCGCCGGGGCGTCGCTTGCAGTGTCCCGCGAGGAACAGGGGGCAGTCGCCGGCATCGCCGGATCCTGCGGACCGCTGGGTTTCACCATCGGCCCGCTGCTGGGGGGCGTGCTGTACCAGCTGAACCCAGCGCTGCCGTATGCGTGCGCCGCGCTGGTCTACCTGGGTCTATTCGCGGCGATGGGCCGCATCGGCAAGCGCGTGCACGTGCACCGGCCGGGCGCGCACGGTGAGTGACGGAAAGCCGCCTGCCGCCCGGGTCTAGCGGCCGAAGTGCCACACGAGGGCGAGCGAAACCTCGAATTCGTAGTCACGCCGGGCGATCGGGCTGTCGCCAATAGCACCCGAGTACCCTTCGACCCCCGCCTCGGCCATCAGATGCAAGGCGTCGGTGAGGTATTGTCGGTGCACCAGCTGCAGACCGGTTGATCGATACCCGCCGCTCAGGGTGGTCTCGGGTAGTCCGGAGGCGGCCTCGTCCGCAGCCGTCACGCCGAAATCCTTGTTGATGAAGTCGTCGCTGCCGAAGGTGACAAAGGCGTAGACCTCGGTGCCGGAGCCGTCCTGACGTTCGCCAAAGCGGTGACCGGCCGCAAGCACGCCCAGCACGCCGAAGTCGCTCGCGCCCCCCATCAGTCGCGCAGCGACCCAGTTACGCCATTCGTCGCCCAGCCCCCGGCGCACCTCCAAAAATCCGACCACGTGCGAATCGCGCGACTCAATGCCGTCGAGATTGCCGTCGCTGGAATCATCCGGGTCCAGACCGTCCTCGTAACGCGCACCCGCCTGCACCAACCAGACATCTGCCAGTCGACCACGCCAGCCGAGCTCAACCCCCTCCCAGAACCACAGCTGGTC
>CAZVMA010000401.1:0-2154 GCA_964628545.1 uncultured Pseudomonadales bacterium
CTCGAACCCGCGACCCCCGGCGTGACAGGCCGGTATTCTAACCGACTGAACTACCGCTCCGTGGTGACTCAGTCTCGAGGCGAACGCCCCGAGCGAGACTGGTGGGTGTTGCAGGGGTCGAACCTGCGACCTACGGCTTGTAAGGCCGTCGCTCTCCCAACTGAGCTAAACACCCGACGTTCAGAGGGGCGCTTTCTTAGCCGCTGAAGGGGGAGAGTCAATGCATTCCTCGGCGACTGATTTGCAGGGTGCCGCGGGTGCGCAGATGGCACCAGGGGCGTAGCGCTACTTGCGCGTGCGCTCGTACCCGTCTGCGCCCGGAGGCGCCTTGCGAATCTCGACCCCGAGAATGTTCGTGCTGTCGCTCTCGGTCGACGCTCCAGCCGGCGCCGCTGCTGGCAGCTGCGACAACGCTGATTCGCAGAGCTGAGCGAGGATATCGGCGACGCGCGGCTCCTCGGACGGATCAACACGCACGACGCCTTTCAGATCAGCCAACGCATTCGCCACGGCGGCGTCACAACGTTCATCCACGGACGCAGAGGACAGCGGTGGCGGCGGCGGTACGGGCGTCGCGTCCTCCGCCGCGACCGGCGCAGCCATCATCCCGAGCACCATCATCGCAAGCACGAATCGCACAGTGGTCATCCTTGTTTTACCGGGCTTTGCCGCCAACGTTCGGATTGTCGCACGTGCCCTGTTATCCCGCAGCGCAACAGCACGGGATCACGATGGGTACAAACCCGGACGACGCCCGCGACAAGTTGGACTAGTCTTTAGGGGCGTTGAAACGACCCTTGAGCGGACGCCGATCACCGACCATGGCTGCTGTCATCGAAGCTGCGCGCCCGACTGATCGCTGGCTGCTGGCGCTCGGCACCCCCGCGCGGCAACTGGAGCGCCTGCTGCGAAACGTGCACCGGGCTGGATTCACCATCATTCCGGTGGTCGCCGACGCCGCCTGCAACTACGCGTTTGAACTGGAGCACCGCGAGGCACCCCGCGGTTCGCTGCGCTTGTCGCTCGGCACCCATCATTACGCGGGCCCCTGCGCCTTTACCGTGACCGAACTGCGTCTGGAACGCATCGACGCGTCGCGCAAACTCGCGGAGCGCGTCATCCTGCTGTTGGACGACAGCGCCCATTGGCAGCGGGCGCGACTGAACCCGGCCGAGCGCGCTCAGCTCGCCGCAGGCGAACGCGCGCACGAGGCGCCCGTCGTTGCGCACCTGAGCACCGATTCGCGCTGGCAGGATTTAGGCAGCGCCTGGTTGCGCGCGCTGTCGATCGACCTGCGCTACTGCCTGAACGCGAGCGCGGAGCCCGGAGCGGCCGAAGGGGTGCACCAGCTGCGGGTAACCACGCGGCGATTACGGGAACTGCTGCGGCTGTTCGCCGACGTGCTGCCGCCGGAGCAGACGCAGGAGCTGCGCTTGCAGCTGCGGCGACTTGCAGCGGCCCTGGGCGTCGTCCGCGATCTGGACATCCGGCTCGCTCGCCTGCCAACGCGAGACGACGCCGACTTCATGCCGCTCGCAACGGATCGCTACGTCAGCGCGCTGACGCGCGCTGGCGACCGCCGCGGAACCGACCGACGCCCAGATGCAGGCACTGCAGGAGCAGATGGACGCCATGCAGGCGCAGATGCAGCAGATGAGGAGCGCCAAGACCCCGGCTGAGCGTCAGGCTGCCATGCAGGCCCACACGCAGACGATGCAGGCGCATATGGAATCCATGCAAAACATGGGTTGCTGCGACGGCATGACCGGTGGACACATGCATGGCGGAATGATGGACGGCGACTGCATGGGTCGGCACTCGCAGGAGTAACTGGCGAAGCGGATCGGCACGCAGATGGAAACGATCCGCTCCCGAGAGTCAGCTGAAGAGTCTGCAGCGCCCGAACCGGCGTCGTCACCTTGGTTCACCACTTCGGCAGCGGGCCGAATTTGAACGTGCATCTGCACGTGCTGATCCTGGATGGGGTCTAAGCGCTGGCGCAGAACGAACCGAGGTTGACCCTACGCGAGTGGCGTGGGACGACCGCTCTCGCTTCCGGATCTTCGATGAACCCATAGATACAGCACGGGTAGGACCAGCAGTGTCAGTATCGTCGAAGAGAGAATGCCCCCGATGACTACCGTAGCCAGCGGG
>CAZVMA010000401.1:2256-2682 GCA_964628545.1 uncultured Pseudomonadales bacterium
ATGCCATCGGCAGGAAACCGAGCGATGCCACCAGCGCGGTCATGAGCACGGGGCGCAGCCTTCCCAGTGCCCCGTCTCGCACCGCGTCCTCGAGCGGGTCTCCCTGCTCTCGCAGGCGCCGGATGAAGGCGATCATTACCAGGCCGTTGAGTACCGCCACGCCGGAGAGCGCGATGAAACCGACGGCGGAGGAAATCGACAGTGGAATGCCCCGCAGCGCCAGCGCAACGACGCCGCCGGTAAGCGCCAAAGGCACGCCGCTGAAAACAATGGCCGCGTCCTTTGCTGACCCGAACGCGACGAACAGGAGCGCAAAGATGATCCCAAGCGTCACGGGGACCACCACCGCCAGGCGCTGGCTGGCCGAGATCAGCTGCTCGAACGTACCGCCGTAGTCGATCCAGTAGCCCTCCGGGAGCCGGACAT
>CAZVMA010000402.1:0-2670 GCA_964628545.1 uncultured Pseudomonadales bacterium
GGGGGTGAGCCGATGGCGCGACAGAAAGCGCCACGCGTAGCGCGCGAAGTCTTCGAGCAGGACGTGCGGCGCGCCGTCGCGGAGGTCGACGGTGACAGTGTGTCCCGCGGCGCGCAAGCGGTCGCCGCGCTTGCGTTCGGTACCGCGACAGTGCCTCGCGTCGACAAGATCGTGGGTCCCGGTGGCGCCTATGTTGCCGCCGCCAAGCGGCAGGTGTTTGGGCTGGTGGGCATCGACGTTATTGCCGGGCCCAGCGAGGTGTTGATCATCGCCGACGGCTCGGCGTCACCGGATTGGCTGGCGCTCGACCTGTTTTCGCAGGCGGAGCATGACGCCGCGGCGCAGGCGATTCTGGTGTCCACCGACGCCGACTATCTGGATGCGGTGGCGGCGGCCATGGCAAGACTGCTGCCGGCGCGCCCTCGAGCCGCCATCATCGCGGCATCGCTGGCCGCGCGCGGTGCCCTGGTGCGGGTGCGCGACCAGGCTGAGGCGCTGGCGGTGGCCAATCGGGTTGCACCCGAACATCTTGAACTCGCGGTCGCCGATCCGGATGCTTGGCTGCCCGGCATCCGCCATGCGGGCGCGATTTTCGTGGGCCCGCACTCGCCCGAGGTGATCGGCGACTACGCCGCCGGTCCCAGTCACGTGCTGCCGACGTTCGGTACCGCGCGATTCAGCTCTCCGCTCGGCGTCTACGATTTCCAGAAGCGCAGCTCGGTGATCCGGCTGTCGCCTGGTGGCGCCGCTGCACTCGGCGGGCTGTCGGCGCATCTTGCTGACGGAGAAGGGCTGGAGGCCCACGCGGCTGCGGCTCGGGCGCGGGTGCAGGCTGCCCCGACGGCGGACCCGGATAGCTGATGACCACCCGCACCCCGTCCTCGCCAGACCTTCGCCCGGCTGACGCGCCCGCCGCCGCTCCGCAATCCCCGGCGCAGCGCTACGCAAACCTGCTGGCGACCGGCGCGATTGCGGCCGATCCTGCCCAGCAGGCGGTGGTAGTGGCTCTTGATGATCTGCATCGACGCCTGGCGCGGCGTGACACCCAGGGTGAAAGCCTGCTCAATCGCCTGCTGCGGCCGCTTGCCGGGCGCGCAAAAACGATCCCACCCGAACAGGGGCTTTACCTCTGGGGTGGTGTAGGCCGCGGCAAGACCATGCTGATGGATCTGTTCTGCGACTGTCTGCCAGCCCGGCAGCGCCTGCGCATGCACTTTCACCGCTTCATGCAGCGGGTGCACCACGAACTGCGCGATCTGGCGGGTACGCCGAATCCGCTGCAGGTGGTGGCCGAGCGGCTGGCGGCGGAGTGTCGTGTGCTCTGCTTCGACGAGTTCTTTGTGTCCGATATCGGCGACGCCATGATCCTGTCCGAGCTGCTGGACGGGCTCTTTGCCCGAGGCGTCACGCTGGTGGCGACATCGAATGTCGTGCCCGACCGGCTGTACGAGAACGGTTTGCAGCGGCGCCGGTTCCTGCCCGCTATCGAACTGCTGAAGCGCCACACCCGGGTGCACAATGTGGACGGGCAGGTCGACTACCGTCTGCGCGTGCTGGAACAGGCCGAGATCTTTCATGCGCCGCTGGGTCGCGCGGCGGAACAGTCTCTCGCCGCAAGTTTTCGGGCCCTGTCTGGAGATGTAGCGCGCATGGATGTGGTGCTCGAAGTCGAAGGTCGGCCCATCCGCGCGCGGGCGATCGGCGGCGCAGGTGAGGATGTCGCCTGGTTCGAGTTCCGGGAACTGTGCGAGGGGCCGCGCAGCCAGAACGACTACATCGAGTTGGCGCGCCTGTATCAATCGGTGATTCTTGGCAACGTGCCGCGCTTCAACGTCCGCAGCGAGGACGCCGCGCGCCGCTTCATCAGCCTGGTCGACGAGTTCTATGACCGCAGCGTCAAGCTGATTGTCTCGGCCGAGGCGGCGATTACCGAGCTCTATCAGGGTGAGCGCTTGCGATTCGAGTTCGAGCGCACTGAAAGCCGCCTGCTGGAGATGCAGTCGCACGAGTACCTCGCCCGCTCGCACCGTCCTTGAGCGCATCGTCCCTGAGCGCATCGTCCCTGAGCGCACCATCGGGCTGGCGTCCGGGTTGCGGACGATCGCCGCGCGGACAGCCCGCTTCTGTTGTAATGGCCAGGGGGCTCCGCTACCATTCGCCCTCCCAAAAATCCGGTGCCGCGGGCGCCGGTGCGTGAAGGTCGCGATTTCATGAAGACGTTAAGCATGCGGGCGCAGGACGTTCGCCGATCCTGGTTCGTCGTCGACGCGGAAGGCAAGACGCTCGGTCGTCTGGCCACCGAAGTCGCCCGGCGTCTGCGGGGCAAGCACAAGGCTGAGTACACGCCGCACGTGGACACAGGCGACTACATTGTCGTCGTCAATGCCGCCAAGGTGCATGTCACGGGGTCGAAAACCACCGACAAGATTTACTGGCACCACACGGGCTACCCGGGCGGTATCAAGGGCATCAGTTTCGAGCACCTGCGCGATTCCCATCCCGAACGCATCATCGAGCGTGCGGTGAAGGGCATGTTGCCGCACAACCCGCTCGGTCGAGAGATGCTGCGCAAGCTCAAGGTGTATGCCGGTGCCGAGCACCCGCATGCAGCACAACAACCGGAACCACTCGATATCTGAGGCGGGACATTACGCCATGGCAGTCACCCAG
>CAZVMA010000403.1:0-2628 GCA_964628545.1 uncultured Pseudomonadales bacterium
CATCGTCATTGCCGGCATGCTGGGTATTCCTGAGGCGGACATTCATCGCTTCAAGACGTGGTCGGACGCCTCGGTTGCCGCCATGGGTGCCAGCGACCCGACGCCCTACCTCGGCGCGCTGCAGGCGCTCGCCCGCTACCTGCAGGATCAGATCGCCGAGCGGCGCGCGGCGACAACGCCGGGCGACGATCTGATCGCCGCCCTGGTTGCCGCGCGTGAGGGTGATCGCGCGCTGTCCGACGGCGAGATTCTGGGCGTCGTGACGCAGCTGCTGGTGGGCGGCAACGAGACCACCACCTCGCTGATCACCAACGCGCTCTGGCGATTGCTCGAGTCACCGGCGGCATGGTCACGCCTGGTTGCGGCCCCCGAGCGCGTTGATCGCGTGATCGAGGAGAGCTTGCGTTTTGATCCACCGGTGCTTGGTCTGTTTCGCAACACGACGCGCGATGTCACGCTGCACGGCGTCACGATTCCGGCGGGGTCCAAGGTGATGCTGCATTACGGCGCCGCCAATCGCGATTCGCGCGTGTTCGAGCGTCCAGACGTCTTCGACCCTGATTTGGATCGGGGTCGCCACCTCGCATTCGGTCTGGGCGTGCATTTCTGCCTGGGCGCACAGCTGGCGCGGCTGGAGGCGCGTGTGGCCTTGACGACGCTCGCCCGCAGACGCCCTCGCTTGACGCTGCTGGGCGCGGGCGAACGTATCGCGCCCTTCTTTCTATGGGGGCGCAAGCGCTTGCCGGTGCACGCATAAGTGGTCGTCGGCGGTTTCCCGCCGACAATCAGGGGCGTGCAGCCGCCCAGGCGCGTCCGGCTGCCGAAGCGCTCCAGCGCAGCGCGTTCTGAATCATGCGCCGATAGGCTGCATTGCCAAACGCAACCGGGCCGTCACCGATCTCCGACACCACCACCGGGCTGGCTCCGGCAGCGTGGGCCCACACCACCAGATTACTGCCCGGCGGATGGCGCCACTGGGCCTGCTCGTCTGCCGGCGCCAGCGGCGGCGGACTGAAATTCGAGTCCACGAAATCGTAGTCGGCGCGCAGCAGGGGCGTGACGCGTGATTCGAATCCGCTTGTCTTCAGATACAGCTCGTCGCTGATCTCGAAGCCGTCGCCAAGCCCCTCGAGCACCGGGTGCGTGCCCTCGGGACGGACATGAAACACGGCGTTCGGGTAGGGGCCGTGGCCGCCGCGATAGCCTGACCCAGGGACCAGCGAACCGTCCAGTTCGCCGGACTTCAGCATGAACGACGATCCAGTGATGCGACGCCAGAGCGGCCAGTTCGGCCACGAAACGGTGGCGTGGTTGATGAGCACCAGGCCGACGCCTCGATCCAGCAGGTTCTGTACCGCTGCCGCGTAGGCCGGGCTGGGCTGGCCGTTGCCGTCGGCCCGATCATGCGTCAGGCCGGCGCCGGGAATGCCGCTCATGTCGTAGAACAGCACGGCGTCCCAGGCAGCCGCGTGGGCAGGTTCCAGCACCATCTGCGCGGCCGGGTGCTCGACCAGGGTGGGCACGATGCCGGGCATGTCGTCGAACATGGCCAGAAACGCGGTGTGGTCGTACGCGTGCCCCTTGGACACGATGAGCACGGAGATGGTGTCGGATGCCCCCATGATGAACCCTCCCGAGGTGTGTTGGCGGAGCCGCGGTCGCGAATGAGTCCTGCAGCTGCTCAGGTCAGGGGCACGCTAACACGGCTTGCAGTGCCGGAACAGGCGCGAACCGTTACGCGTGCTGGTTGCGCGACGCTTGCGGTTCGGCGCGCCTCGAGGCGACACTTGGGCGGCGCTAACGCATCTGATTGACGACGGGGGAGAACATGACGCCAATTGAAATGCTGCTCGAGAAGGAAGCCATCAAGGAGGTGCGAATCCAGTACTCGCACTGCTTCGACGGCAAGGACCTGGATGGTCTGGTCGACCTGTTCACCGACGACGCGATCTGCGAATTCGGGCCGGACTATGGCGGCGACTGGGTGGGCAAGGCGCAGATCCGAGCCAACTACAGCGCCTTCACCAATGCACCCGGGCCGGAGTTCGGCGTGCTGCACGCCACCACGAACCCGTCGATTCGTCTGATCGATAACGAGACCGCCAACGGGCGCTGGTACCTGCTCGATCTGCGCACCACCGAGGGCGTGGACAACCCGCTGATCCTGTTCGGCGTCTACGATGACGTCTACAAGAAGGTCGACGGGCGCTGGAAGATCTGGCGCACGCGCATCGATTTCCTGTGGCCGAAGCGGCATTACTTCGGCAAGCGCGATTTGTGATCGGCGGCTTCCGTTGACGCAGCGCACCTAGAACGGCAGCACCAGCGCCTGCATGGCGGTGACGGCTGCCGGGTCCTCGGCGCCGTGGAAGCTGGCCTGTACCGCAGCATTGCGCTGGCCAACGATAGGCCGGAATTCCGTGTGGCTGCTGATAAAGAACTCGCCGGCCTGCACCGCGTCCAGTACGCGTATGCCCAACGCGTCCGGCGACATGCCGGCCGAGGCTGGCGCTTCGGCGGGTGCTGCATCGGTCTGCGCCGCTTCGGCCACGGCAGCCCTGCCGGGGCGGTTGCGCTCGCTGGTGCCCAGCGCGGTGGCAACGATGCCGGGACACAGCACCGACACGT
>CAZVMA010000404.1:0-2610 GCA_964628545.1 uncultured Pseudomonadales bacterium
TGCATATGCCGACGTGATGACGGCATCGGTGATCCGGTTCGCGCCGTTGATGCGCGCAACGTAATTCACGCCCGTGGCGGAACCCGGGTCGATGTTCTTCAGCGTGATGTAATCCGGGTTACCAGCCGTCCGGTTCACCGGGTCGAGCGAAGTCGAACCATCGACTTCCGCCCGCAGGTACGCATACGAAGCATCGATCGCCAAGCCCGGCGCCCAATCCGGCTGATAGAACATCTCAAGCTCGAGACCCAGGATCTGAGCGTCGATGTTGTCGTTGATCGAGTTGTTGTTCCGGATACGCGTGGTCTGCAGACCGCCGTAGTCGTACATGAACGCGGCCGCGTTGACGACCATCGCGCCGTCCTGGAACACGTTCTTGGTGCCGATTTCGTAGGCATCAACCTGTTCCGAGTCGAAGATGTACTTCACGGTCTCGGTTGCCAGGGTCGCGTTCTGCGGCGGGTTGAAACCGCCCGGCTTGTAGCCGCGGGTGAAGAAGCCGTACACCATCGTGGTGTCGTTCACCTGCCAGTCGAGGCCGATGCGGCCGGTGGTTTCCTGGAAGTCTTCTTCGCTCGGGCTGCCAGTCAGCACGCGCTGCTCGTTGAACCCGGGCGTGAGCGGTACCGCGGCCGAGACGGCCAGACGCTGCGGGCTCAGGATTGGCGTCGCAGCGGCGGCGGCCAACTGATCGGCGGGCACGTAGTAGCGCTCGAGCGCCCCGGCCGGTGCGCCGAACAGGAAGCCGGTGGTGCGGCTCCAGAACGGTCCGGGCCCCAGCAGGCCGCCCACCAGGGCGTTTACGTTGACGGCGTTATACAGCACGCCCGAGTCGCTGACTTCCTTGTGGTCGTCATTGTAGCGCAGGCCCACCGTCAGCTTCAGGCTATCGGTGAGATCGTAGTACACCTCGCCGAAGTAGGCGATCGAATCGCCGGTGTTGCCGTCGCCGTTCGGGTTGCTGGTCGAATTGAAAATCGTCGGGTACAGCGGCGGGAAGCCGAGCTTCGGCACGCCATACAGACCGACGAGGTCGAGCGTGTTCGCATTGACGTAATAGTCGCCGTAACCTTCGTACTCGGAGTACACCGTACCGGCCACGAAGTTGAACGGGCCATCAAACGCTGACTCGACCTTCAGTTCCACTGTCATGTACTCGGAATCCGACGACGCTTGATCGAACGCGAACACGCGCGTCTGGTCCACGTCCATGACGCAGCCACCGAAGATACCGGCCGTGCCGTCATTGAAGTTGCACTGGGAATCCAGCCAGTCAGCACCGGCCTGGTCGTTGGCAGTGTCGGAAGTCGGCCACAGACCGCCCGGGTTCTGAGCGGTCGCGAACAGGACATTGCCAACATCCATCAGGTAGTCCTGACGCGACACGTAGTTCTGCTCGACGTAACCCGCCAGCAGGCCCACCCGGTAGTTCTCGAAATCGTAGTTCACGCCGCCGGTCCACATGTCTTCTTCGAACCGGTAGACAGGCTCGTAGTCGGTGTGCTGCTTGCGGTAGCCGGTGCCGCGCTGCGGGAAGCCGTTGTAGGGTGACGCCGTGCCCAGCAACACCGCTTCGTTCAGGCCGCCGAACAGGCCGCCGGTGGTCGAGCCGTTGTGCGGTACGTCCCAGCCGAAACCGTCCGCGGTGCAGCCGAGGGTGGGCAGGTCGTTGCGCTCGCAGATCTGGTTCGTGATGCGAACCTTGTCGTCATCTTCGCGGAAACCCGAGTACTGGATCCAGGCGTCCATGTTGTCCAGGATCTGCCAGGATGCCGTGATGCGGTAGGTCAGAATGTCGCGGCCGTCGATGTCGTCATCGATATTTGCGATCGAGCACGGCTGCAGCACGTTCGCGTTGACGTTGCCGGCCTGGATGTTCGCCGCGTTCGGCAGATTGGCGTTGCCGGGCGCTGCGCCGTACGCTTCCACCAGCGAGGTGCCGGGGATGACGCAGTTGCCGCGCTGCTTGTACGCCGTGTTTTCGATGTAGCCGTCGCGCTCCAGCGCCATGCCGGCCATACGAATGGCAAAGGTATCGGAAACGGGAATGTTCAGCGCGCCCTTGATGCGGCGGTGGCTGTAGTCGCCGGTTTCGACGTCCCAGTAGCCGTTCCACGACTCGTAGTCGGGCATCTTGGTGACCATGTTCACCGCGCCGCCCGTGGCGTTGCGGCCGAACAGGGTGCCCTGGGGGCCACGCAGTACTTCGACACGCTCCAGATCATAGAACTCGGCGGCGGGCAGGTTGGTCGGCACCGCGATCTGGTTCTGGTGAATCGATACGCCGTTCTCGCCTGAGCCGGCGATGACCAGACGGCCAATGCCCCGAATGCTGAAGCTGGAACCGCCGAAGTTGGTCGCCGTAAAGCTGACGCTCGGTGCGGCCAACTGAAGATCGGACGGGTTGATGATCTGCTTGTCTTCCATCATCTCGCCGCTGAAGGCGGATACCGCGATCGGCACCTCCTGCACGGTCTGCTCGGTACGCTGCGCGGTGACCACCACTTCTTCAATGGCTTCCGCCGCAAACGATACGCCAGGAACGGAGACGAGGCCGGCCACCGCCATGATGGCGAGCAGACGCGGCGACGCTTTGCTGCTTCTTGACAT
>CAZVMA010000405.1:0-2602 GCA_964628545.1 uncultured Pseudomonadales bacterium
GTCTGCAGGCACCGGCTCGGCCACTTGCCGCAGCACCGGGTGGCCCATGCGCAGAATGGGTTTGATGCTCATGCTGGAATCATACTCACCCAGCGGGTACGCCGGCAGCGGAACGCATCGAGTCGGGCCGGAAGCGCTGCCAGCCGCGCTCGGTCACAACTGCGTCCAGCGGCGCATCCCACGGCGACCTCGGCAGCGGTTGCGCTGCCGCCTGCAGCGCGTGCGCGAAGCCGATCACGCGCGGCCGCAACCCGTCCGGCAGTCCGCCCAATAGGCGATCGTAGTAGCCGCCACCCATGCCAAGCCGAGTGCCTGTGTGGTCGAACGCGACCAGCGGCACCAGCAGCCGATCGATGGCGATTGCGGGGACGGTCGGTGCCTGGGCGTCGGGCTCGGGAATGCCGAAACGATTCAGCTGCAGCGTGGTGTTGCGGGACCAGAGCCGAAACAGCAGGTGCGGACCCCGGAGCGGTGTCCGGCGCACCACCGGCAGCACAATGCGCACGCCCCGTTGGCGCAGTCGTGCGGCCAGCGGCAACGGCGACAGCTCGCCATCGGCCGGTAGATACAGGGCTACGCAGCGCGCGCCCAGCAACAAGCCGCTGACGAGGGCTGCCCGGGCGGCATCGGATGCGTGCTGGCGCTGTGCTGACGCGGACATGGCCTGCCGAAGCTGTCGGTAGCGTGCGCGCAGCGTACGCTTGTTAAGCCGCGCCCCCGGTTGCGGGCCTGCAGTGTCGGCGGGGTGTGCGTCTGGGTAGATGGCCTTTGGGGAGGAGGCCTTCGACGATGAGGCTTCCGCGGAGATGGCTTCCGCGGGGGTAGAAACTGGAAATCTCCCGAGCATGCCGCTGTCAGCTTTGCCCTGAACCGTTAAGGCTCAGAGCGGAAGACGCGTCCCGGCTCGCAGGCGTCCCGTCCCGCTTGCGCGGCGATGGGCATGCACACAGAGCTGAGAGTTGGCTCCCTGTTTATTTTATAACGGCTCAAGGACGACCACCGACTGGCGAGCACCCCAGGAGACAGCTTCAGTATAGTCCAATTAGAGCTTCAGCTGCTTGTGCTCGGCCAGCGCGACCATGATGCGGTCGGTGAGGCTTCGCGCGCGGCCGTTGCCCTCGGACTGCAGGCTGCCGAGGGTGTCGCGTTTCTGCAGCAACTCATGGGTGATGTTGAGTGCGGCCATGACCGCGATGCGATCGACGCCGAACACCTTGCCGCCTTCGCGAATGCGCCGCATTTGCTGGTCGAGAAATGCGGCGGCCGCGTTCAGGGCATCGACTTCACCAACGGGACAGCTGACCTGAAATTCCTTTTCCAGAATTCGGACGCTGACCGTGGTGATGCTGTTCTTGCTGTCGCTCATGAGACTTCAGTCCTGCTCCAGCGCCTTCAGTCGGATGATCATGGATTCGACTCTGCTTTTGGCCAGCTCATTCTTCTCGATGAGCTTGGCCCGCTCGGTGGTCCAGTTCTGCTGCTGCGCACGCAGCGCACGGTTTTCCCGGCTCAGCACTGCGCACAGCTCGAGCAGTTCGGAGACCTTTTGCTCGAGGGCGATCCACTCGGTGCTAGCGCCGCTTTTGGAATCCGCTTTTGAATCGCTCTTGGTGTCGCTCATGATGTCGCAACCCGCGGGCAGGTGTGAGGCAAGGAATCGGGCAAGTTTGCGCTGAAAGGGCGGGCATGTGAAGTCGGTCTACCCGCCGGCCGAACAGGCCGCCAGCGCCAGTCGCGTCTCGGCCTTCGCCCGACGTGATCTGGTAGCATGCGCCATCTCGGCCGAGAAACGGAAGTAACGGGTGTCTGATCTTGCGAACTTGCAGGCGCTCGCCGAAGCCGTGCTCGCCAGCGGTATTCCGTGTTCGCCGGCCGAGCTTCACGGGGCCGTCTGCGGTTTCGCCGTCTGTGCGCCTGATCCGTTTCCGATGTACGAGCTGGCAGACGCGCTCGACCCCGCAATCGATGGCGGCGACGAGGCCCTGCACGCGTTCGTGTGGGCCACCGTGGACGTGCTTGAGGCAACCGACTTCGCGTTCGCCCCGCTGCTGCCGGAGGATGAGACGCTGTCGCCCGAAGCGCGACTCGATGCCCTCGCGCGCTGGTGTAATCGTTTTCTGGCCACCTTCGGCAGCGCGTTGGCGATGACGCCGGAGGGCAGCGACCCGGAGTTCGCGTCACCCGGATTGCCGGACGACGTGCAGGAGATCGTGAATGACCTGGCCGCCATCGCCGAAGCGGATCCGGACTCGGTGGTGGATCTGGCAGAAGATGATCTGGAGTCCGAGCTCATGCAGCTCGAGGAATTCGTCAAGGTGGGTGTGCTGCTGATCCGCAGCGTCATGACGGAGGGCAACAGGGTCGATGACGGTGCCCATTACGAAGACTGAGTACCGGCGCCGACGCGCCGAGCTGATGCGGTTGATGTCGCCGGGCTCAATCGCGCTGGTGCCTGCTGCCGGGGTGCGGTTGCGCAATCGCGATACCGAGTACCTGTTCCGGCAGGACAGCGACTTCTACTACCTGACGGGTTTCAACGAGCCCGATGCCGTGCTGGTGCTTGCCCCCGGTCGCGCCCATGGTGAGGCGATCCTGTTCTGTC
>CAZVMA010000406.1:0-2553 GCA_964628545.1 uncultured Pseudomonadales bacterium
GCTGTCGGCCTCGATGCCTGCCATTTGCAGTGCCTCGGCAACAACTGCCGCTTGCGTACCCTTTCCCGCGCCGGGCGGCCCCAACAGAATAATGCGCACGTGAGGTCTCCTCGTGTCAGCTGACGTTTGTCCACACGGTGATCTGCATGGCAGCAGCGGCAGTCCCGCGCCTGATTTTCGCGCGCAAGATAACGCGAACCGCCGCGGGTTTCACCCGCTGACGGCACGCACCTCACGCAATCCGTCGACCAGACTGAGGCTGTCGATGAGCAGAGCGCGTTCGCGTATGGGGCGTACCGGCATCTCCAGCCGCAAGATGGCCAAGCCGCGCGCATGATCAACACGGCCGGCGTTGCCGGTGAGCGGTAGCGACAACCGCTCGAGGACCTGCAGCACGTCGCGTAGCAGCCCCTGACGATCGATCGCCTCGATTTCGACCACGAAGCGATCGGTCAAACCGAGCCGATCACCGCTCTGATCTCCATGCGCGAGAGCGCTCATTGGTACCCCGGCGCCGCGTGCCCCGCACTCAGCGATCAACTCGACCACGTCCAGCAACTGACAATCGCCCGAACCGAGCAGCGTGAACAGACTGGCCTGGTCACGAATACCCATTCGCGCGGCCACCGCGGAAAATATCTCCGGGGTCGGTGCGGGCAGCGCGAGTCGTATCTGCTTGTGGCGACGCACTGGAACGAGGCGCTCGCGCCCTTCCAGGGCATTCAGTGCAGCGGGACGTGCGCGAAACCATTCGCGGAGTTTTTCTCGCGCGCGCGCGGTGCGCACGTAGCCGAGATGCAGATCGAGCCATACGCGTTGTGGCTGTTCGCGCTGCCCGGTGACGATCTCAACGCGCTGGCCCGTCATCAGCGGCGTATTCAAGGCCACGCTGAGACCATCAACGAGGGCTCCGGCACAGCGATGCCCAATGGCCGTATGCACGCGATAGGCAAAATCGATAGGCGTGCAGTCCGCAGTCAGATCGACCACATGCCCTTTCGGGGTGTAAACGAAGATGCGCTCATCCCGGAACAGCTGACGCAGCTCTTCACCCAGTTCGGTGCTCTCGGCCAGTGGGTTTCGAATATCTTGGTCGCGGCGCCGCTCGACCACCTGTCGCAACCAGTTCATCTTTTCCGCGTAGCCACCGTCTTCACCTGCCCCTGCCCCTTCCCCTGCCTTGTACGTCCAGTGCGCGCACACGCCCAGCTCTGACTCCCGGTGCATATCGTGGGTGCGTATCTGCACTTCAAGCGTGCGGCCATCAGGACCGAGCACCGCCGTGTGGATCGATCGGTAGCCGTTCTCCTTAGGCGCCGCAATGTAGTCGTCGAACTCGCTTGGTACGTGTCGCCAGGCGGTGTGGATGACGCCGAGGGCCGCATAACACTGCGCAATGTCATCCACCTGCACGCGCACAGCGCGAACGTCATACACCTGATCGATACCTACCTGCTTCGACTGCATCTTGCGCCAGATGCTGAAGATGTTCTTGGCCCGACCGGACACCTGCGCCGACACTCCTCGCGCACGCAGCAAAGATTGAACCTCGATGGCAATCTCGGCGACCTGCCGCTCGCGTTCTTCGCGACGCCCCGAAAGCTGTCGCGCAATCGAGATGTAGATATCGGGCTGCAGGTAGCGCAGCGCCAGATCCTCGAGCTCCCATTTCAGGCGCCAGACACCCAGTCGATTCGCGAGCGGCGCAAAGACCAGATGCGCCTCGCGCGCGATGCGCATGCGCCGTTCATCGGATGTCTGTTTGGCTGCGCGCAGCGCCACGATGCGCTCCGCGATCTTCAGCACCGCGACCCGAGCATCGTTCAGCATGGCCACCAGCATGCGTCGGACATTTTCCACCTGATCGGTGCGTTCGCTGGTTTGCAGGCGAGCATTCGTCATTTCGAGCACGCTGGCCGTGCCCATGCGTCGAACGTCATCAATCAGCCGCATGACCTCGTCACCAAGTACCGCACCCGCCTCGGCACCGTCGACCAGACCGCTGCGACACGCCCGATACGCCAGCGCCGCCAGCACTGAAGCAGTGTCCAGCTCCATTGCCGCCGCCAGTTCGGCAAACTCGATACCCGATTCAAGCAAACCCGCGGCACCCGGGTCGACGCCGACCACCCAGTCACACGTGTCCAGGATGCGATCGCGATCAAGACCGGGATTGACGTCGATCAGGTCATCCAACCAGGCCTCAACGTCAATGCGTCCGTCCGCCAGCCGCATCAGATCCGAGCGCACCTTGACCATCAGCCACTCCGCTCGAACAGACCGAAGGTTTCTACGTGGGAGGTGTGCGGGAACATGTCGAAGATCCGCAGTGTCCGCAGCCTGTAGCCCGCCGACTGCAGAATCACGGCATCACTGGCAAAGGTCAACGGATTGCAGGACACGTAGGCGACCCGTTCGAGGCTGGGCGCCTGCAGCCAATCCGCAAGACGGGGGCCGGCGCCGCTCCGCGGCGGGTCCAGCACCAGCCCGCGCACACACGCGTGCACCAGCCCGTGCACCCGCGTGGCAAGCACTTCCACTGGATCCTCCAGC
>CAZVMA010000407.1:0-2552 GCA_964628545.1 uncultured Pseudomonadales bacterium
GAGTCCTTCGATGATCAAAACTTCATTTTTTCAGAGACTTGTCGCAGAATCTTGCCTTCGTAATGCAGCTGTTGATGACATGCTCAAGCAGGGTGAACCATGAGGTCGTTTACGCAGTGCGCGATGCAACCGGGCGTCCGGCCCTCGGCCAGCAGGGGTTCTGCGATCATTCGGATCATCGCGCTTGGCTTGGTTTTGTCGTGCGTGATTCCGGTCTCGCCGATGGCGATCCCCCCGGCAATCGCCTCCGAAGAAGACCAAAAGACCAAGGAAACCGGGGACCCGTGGGAACGCGGTAATCGGGTCGTCTACACCGTCAACGACGCCGGTGATCGCTGGGTGGTCAAACCGCTGGCCAAGGCCTACAACCGGCTGCCGACGCCGATCCGTCGCGGCCTGCACAACATGTTCGAGAATCTGGGCGAGCCGCGTACCGTCATCAACCAGTTCCTGCAGGGCAAACCGCGGGCAGGCATGGAGGACACGACGCGATTTCTGATCAACAGCACCTTTGGCCTGTTGGGCTGGTTCGACCTGGCGACCCGCAACGGTTTGCCGCGGCGCGAGGAAGATTTTGGTCAGACGTTCGCGGTGTGGGGTGTCGGCAGCGGCCCGTTTGTCATGCTGCCGGGGCTCGGGCCCTCGACCGTCACCGACACGGTCGGGACGGCGCTGGATATCGTGACGAACCCGATCGAAATCATCGAATCCGACTGGCAGATTTATGCGATTCGCGGCGCCGACGCAATCGATACCCGCGCCGAGCTGCTCTCGGTCGAGGAGGTGGTTAGCGGTGATCGCTATTTGTTCCTGCGCGACGCCTACCTGCAGCGCCGCCAGTTCCTGATCAACGATGGCGTTATCGAGGCGGAAGACGACCCGTTCCTGGATGACTTCGACGACTACGACGACGAGTCGCTGGACGACTACTGATCGGGTGACAGCAGCCCGAGGTTCTGTCGGGCCTCGCGTCGTGCCGCGATGAAGCGCGGGTGCTCGACGTACAGCAGTTCCGCAATGCGTCGGATGGCGTGTTCCTCGTAGCGGTCGATGCCGTCATCCACCAGCGCCAGTTCCCACAGTCGCACCACCAGCGCGTAGCGCGCGGGCTCATCCCAGGCTTCAGTCAGCAGGCGCGTGCTGGCCTGCAGGCCGACGCTGTCGGCGTGCGCGGCCTCTGCGGATGCCAGCAGCGAGCCGGCGTCTGTTGCATCGAGCCCGAAGCGCTCGGTGAGCACGTCGAGAATACGCGCCCGCTCGGCTGCAGAGCTGCTTTGGTCGGCAAAGCTCACCTCAAGCAGCAGCGCCGCGGCTGCCAGCTCGATGCGTTGATCCGGCCCCGCGGGCGGCGTTTTCAGACGTTCGAACAGGGCTTTCAGCATCATGGGTGAATGTTCTCAGGCGGCATCGCGCAGGCCCACGGCGGCCAGCGCTTCGTGGACCAGGTCGAGCTGATTATGGCGCAGGCGCGCGGCGTCGCTGAGCAGCCGGCGATACGCGCGGGCGCCCGGTACGCCGGCAAAGATGCCGAGCACATGGCGCGTCAGGTCCGACAATGGGGTGCCGCGCGCGAGTTCATCCTGCATGTACGGCAGAAAGCGCTGCATGAGCCGGTTGCCGTCGATGGCTGCTCCACCGAACAGGGCCGCGTGCGTGCGGGACAGTTCGACCGGGTCGTGGTACGCCGCGCGGCCGATCATCACGCCGTCGAGGTGTTCCAGATGCGCAAGCGCCTGCGCTGCGCCTTCGATACCGCCGTTCAGAATGAACTGCAGGTCCGGGAAGCGCGCGCGCAGGCGGTAGGCGCGCTCGTATTGCAGCGGCGGCACGCTGCGATTCTGCGCCGGCGTCAGCCCTTTCAGCAGCGCCTTTCGCGCGTGGATGTAGTAAATCCGGCAGCCGCTTTCCGACGTGGTTTCGATGAACGCGTCCAGCAGCGCGTCGGAATCGGCGTCGTCCACGCCAAGTCGGCACTTGATCGTCACCGGCACCGCGACCGCTGCGCGCATTGCGGCGACGCAGTCGCGCACCCGGGCTGGCTCCAGCATCAGGCAGGCGCCGAATGCGCCCTCGCGCACCCGCGGCGAGGGGCAGCCGACGTTCAGGTTGATTTCGTCGTAGCCGACGGCCGCCGCCATGCGCGCGGCCTCAGCCAGCTGTGCGGGTTCCGAGCCGCCGAGCTGGATCGCGACCGGATGCTCGGATGGGTTGTAGCGCAGTAGCCGTTCCGCCGGGCCGTGCAGCAGCGCGTTGGCCGTGATCATCTCGGTGAACAGCAGCGCCCGGGGCGCGGCGATTCGATGCAGCACGCGGCAGTGGCGATCGGTCCACGCCATCATGGGGGCGACGCAGAGTCGCCTGCTGGTCTCGAGATCCGTTGGTAGGGTCATTGCAGGGTTGGGTCGCGGGTGACCAATTTTGGAAACAGGTGAAAGTCTCGGTCTTTCGTGAGCAGTTCCTCCACCCCGTGCGCAAGACACAGCGCCTCGATTCGAACGTCATGGATGATCGGGCCTCGCACGCGCGGGTGCTCAACAATCGGCAAGAGTATC
>CAZVMA010000408.1:0-2527 GCA_964628545.1 uncultured Pseudomonadales bacterium
GTCTGCGCTACTCCGTGTCACAGGTGATCACGGTCTTCACCGACAATATCGACGCGGTGCGCGCCGCCGGACGCGAGCTGCTTGAGCTCGGCAAGGTGGGCGTGGTGCTGAACCAGGAAAATTTCGAGTTCCGCACTCAATACCTGTTCAATGGCCTGAACGCCATCAAGCCGGCCATGATCGAGGAGGCCACGCGCAACGGCCGCGAGGTCGCCGCCAAGTTTGCGGCGGACTCCGAAAGCCAGCTCGGCAAGCTGAAGTCGGCGCGCCAGGGTCAGTTCACCATCGAGGATCGCGACAGCAATAACCCGCACATCAAGAAGGTTCGGGTCGTGTCCACCCTCGAGTATTACCTGGTCGACTGAATCACTCATGCCGGCAACTGCAGCACGGCACCCAAGAACGGGTTTGCCAGAGCCCATCGTCGGGAAACTCCAGGAGGACCCCATCATGACCGAACCGCAACGTTGCTCCCTCTGGCTCGGGCAGGCAGTCACCGACCCAGCCCTGTCGTTTCGGGCAATCCGGGTGATAGGACTCAGGATTCTGGCTCTCGGGGCCGCGGCATTGGGGATCATGGCGCTCGCGGTGCCCGCCCACGCAGCCGAGCCGGATCTCGACGCGCTGCGCGCGCGCCTCTCGGGCAGCGGCCAGACCACCAGCCTGCTGTTCCTGACCCAAGCCGAACGGCGCGTCGCCTTCGCGCACATCGACCACGTGCTTACCACCCGTCCGGTGCCCGCAAGCGCCACCCCGCGCACATTGGTCGATGCACACCTCGATCTGCGCGGCGTGACTTACCAGGTGGACGACACCACCTATAGCGTGGCCGATTTTCTCGAACAGCCCGCCGCGATCGGCCTGATTGTCGCGCAGGGCGACCAGGTTCTGCTCGAGCATTACGCGCCGGGCCATACGCGCGAATCGCGCTGGATTTCGTTCTCGGTGACCAAATCGGTAACGTCGCTGCTGATCGGCGCGGCGATCCAGGACGGCTTCATAGACAACGTGGATGAGCCCGTCACCAACAACCCGCCGCGGCTGCGCGGCACGCCCTACGAGACTGCGACCATCCGGCACGTGCTGAACATGGCTTCGGGCGTGGCCTGGAACGAGGACTACGCCTCGCCCGACTCCGACGTGGCCCGAGCCGGCGCCGCCAACGGCCTGACGCTGGTGCGCTACTTAGGCGGGCTGCCCCGCGTCGCGGCGCCAGGCGCGGTGTTCAACTACAACACGGGCGAGACCAATCTCGCCGGCGAAATCCTGCGCGCGGCAATTGGCAACAACGCCGCCACCTATCTCATCCACCGCATCTGGCAGCCGTTTGGCATGGAACACGACGCCAACTGGCTGACCAGCGGCGCCGACGGCGGCGAGACCGGCGGCTGCTGCATCAGCGCGACGCTGCGCGACTACCTGCGCCTCGGCCAGTTCGCCCTGACCGGCGGGGTGCTGGCGGACGGCACCCGCGTGCTGCCGCCCGACTGGATGACCCAGTCGACCAAGCCGTCGCCGGGGGCAGCAGGCTATGGCTATCTCTGGTGGCTATCGCCGGACGGGGCCTACGCGGCGCGGGGCATCTTTGGCCAGCAGATCTTCATCGACCCAGACAGCCGCATCGTCATTGCCGCCCACAGCAATGCGGCCACCGCCACGGGTGATGCTTATCACAAGCACCTGGACGCGGTCACGGCGGCGCTGCGCGCGGCCGTAATCGCACGGCGCTCGTCAGACGACGGCGATCGCGGCTAATCGAGAGGTCAAGCCACCACAGAGGAGAGCACGCCATCATGGCTGAAGCGATACAACTGACGGCCGATACGTCGCTCGCCTGGTCGACACCGCTCGATGCTATCGACGTCAGTAATCCGGTGTTGTTCCAACAGAACACGCACTGGGATTACTTCCGACGCCTGCGCAACGAAGACCCGGTGCATCTGGGCCACAGCCCGCTATTCGGGCCCTACTGGTCGATCACGCGCTTCCGCGACATCATGGCGATCGACGGCGACCATCAGGCGTTCTCGAGCGAGCCGGGCATCACCCTCGCTGACCGACCGCTGGACTTCCAGACGACCAACTTCATCGCCATGGATCCACCCAAGCACGACGTCCAGCGCAAGACCGTGCAGGGGGTTGTTGCCCCGACCAATCTGGCGCGGCTTGAGGGCACCATCCGCGAGCGCGCTGCCCTTATTCTGGATAGTCTGCCGGTAGGCGAAACCTTTGATTGGGTCGATCGGGTATCGATCGAGCTGACCACGCAGATGCTGGCCACCATCTTCGATTTCCCGTTCGAGGATCGCCGCAAGCTTACGCACTGGTCCGACATGGCCACGTCCGGCGCCCTGTCGGGCGGCCCGACCCCTGAGCCGGTGCGCCGGGCGGCGCTGCTCGAGTGTCTCGACTACTTCACGCGGCTGCGCGACCAGCGCGTCCACGAGCCGCCGAAGGCTGACCTGCTGTCAATGCTCGCACACGGTCAAGACACCCGGGACATGCCGCCGATGGAGTTCCTCGGCAA
>CAZVMA010000409.1:0-2521 GCA_964628545.1 uncultured Pseudomonadales bacterium
TGCAGGACCGTCCGCTCAGTTTTGTTTATGCGACTGTGTACTTCGCAGTGCTGGCCTGTTTGCTGCTGTGGCTGCCGCGTATTCACGCCGGAGCGTCCGGCGGTGGGAAGGCAGCTGACGGGGGAGGAGCGGTATGAGGTCTGGGTCCCGGTCAGCGGGCGGTGTGATTGGGCGGTGCGTGCTGCTGCTGAGTGTGGGGGTATTGTGTGTGCTGCCCTATGTTGTGCTGGTGTGGTTATCGTGTGGGAGTGGCTGGGAATGGCCGCGTCTGGTGCCTTTGCGGCTGGACGGGGTCGCGTGGCAGCGGGCATTCAGCGGCAGCAACGGTCGTGCGGCGTGGCAGGGAGCGGGCCTGAGTCTGGCGGTGGCGGTGTGTTCGACGGTGTGGGGGCTGCTGATCAGTCGCTGCTGGTCAGAAAGTGGCAGCGGGCGATTTCGCGGTTTGCTGTATTTGCCGCTGCTGACGTCTCCGGCGATCGCTGCCGGCTGTCTGTTCGACCTGATGGCTCGAATTCAACTGGCCGGATCGTGGCTGGGAGTTTTTTTGGTGCAGAGTGTGTACGGGACATCGTTTGCGGCGGTGTTGTTTGCGGGGGTGCGTGAGCCAGCGAGCTGGCGCAGGGAGCAACTGGTCAGGACACTGGGCGGCGGCGACGTGGCTGTCTGGCGGCATGTGGTGCTGCCTGATGTGCGGGGCCTGTTGCCGCTGTGTTTATTTCAGACGGCATTACTTTCGTGGCTGGATTATGGGTTGACGACAGTTGTTGGTGGCGGGCGCGTGCAGACGTTGACAATGCGTCTGTTTTCGCAGATTCGTGAGGGCGGTGTTTCGCAGGCGGCGGCATCTTCGCTGCTGCTGACAGTGCCGGCGCTGGTGGCTTTGCTGCTGCTGCGTTGGCGCGATGAGGGTGCAGTGATGACGACAGGTGGGCCGGGACTGACAGGCGGACTGCGGCGTGAGCTGGAGCGTATGTGATGAGCGGAGTCAGCGGAGCGGGGGCGTGTGTGCTGCGGGTGCGGGGGCTGAGCATTCAGCTGGGTGGGCGTCCGATTCTGCGGGATGTGAATCTGACGCTGGCTGAAGCGGAGACACTGGTGGTGCTGGGCAGTTCGGGTTGCGGAAAGTCGACTTTGCTGAAATGCCTTGCGGGTCTGCTGCGGCCCGCTGCGGGAACGGTGGCGGTGTCCGGGAGCGTTGCTGGACCGATTTCCCTGTATCTGGATCAGGAGCCGTTACTGTTTGAGCATTTGAATGTGTTTGAGAACGCGGCCTTTGCATTGCGGCTGCGGCGGACTGCTGAGGCGGAGGTTCGACGGGAAGTGGGCCAGCTGCTGGAGCTGACTGGGCTGGAGTCGGAAGTGCGGAAGTCTGTGTGGCAACTGAGTGGCGGACAGAAGCAGCGACTGGCCTTTGTGCGGGCGTTGCTGGCGCGTCCGAGGCTGCTGCTGATGGATGAACCCTTTGCGTCTTTGGATGCTCAAACACGGCTAAATATGCAGGCCATTTTCCGCAGTCTGGCGGAGCAGCATCAGATGACGACCGTCTTTGTGACTCACGATGTGCGTGAGGCGTTAACTTTGGGTACGGTGTTTGGGCGGCTGGTGGGCGGGGGTTACAGGGATTATGGCTGTCGGGCGGAATTCATTGCGGATCCGGAGACTGGTGTGCGAGAAGAGCTGGATTTTTGGGATGGCATCAGGGGGGCGGATTAGTTGTTCGTTGTTAGTGGGTGAGCCGCGGACGGGAGTCCGCGGGTGCGGTTGCTGGCTGGCGGGTGCGGTCTGCCCTGTAATCCTGTTGCCGGGGTGCCGTGCCGATCCGGGTGCTCTGCAGAAGGGTTGGTCAAACGCGCTGCCGCGAGGGGAAATGGTGAGGGTGAGTGGGCGGTGGGGGCAGTACGGCAGACGGTTGGTCTCACGCGAAGCCGCGGAGCCGAGAACGTCAACGCGCGGGGGCTAAGGTCAGCGGTCCAGGTGGCGAGCCGCGGACGGGAGTCCGCGGGTGTGAATACCGGGTGCGATTGCTGGCTTGCCGGGAGTGGTCCTTGCCACATCGTGGCCTGCAGGGATGCGACAAGCATGCTGGTGCGTGGCAGACGCCTGGTTTCACGCGGAGCCGACAAGAAAAATGGCGACGGTGAATGGGCGGTGAGGGCAGTACGGTTGGGATTGGGCAAAGTCGCACGCGGTTTCTGGTGCTGTGTCCCCGTTACGGTGGTGTGGGGCCTTTGCTGGTTGCGCGGCCTTTGTCGGTTGTGCTTCTCCGCTCCCGGTTCGTGGCTGTGGTGTGTCCCCGTTGCCGGTGGTGTGTCCCCGCTGCTGGTGGTGCGTCCCCGCTGCCGGTGGTGCGTCCCCGCTGCCGGTGGTGCGTCCCCGTTGCCCGTGATGTGTCCCCGCTGCTGGTGGTGCGTCCCCGCTGCCGGTGGTGCGTCCCCGCTGCCGGTGGTGCGTCCCCGTTGCCCGTGATGTGTCCCCGCTGCTGGTGGTGCGTCCCCGCTGCCGGTGGTGCGTCCCCGCTGCC
>CAZVMA010000410.1:0-253 GCA_964628545.1 uncultured Pseudomonadales bacterium
GCTGGGGGCCGCCGAGGTTCATCTCTACCAGGCGCACACCTGGGCAAAGTTCACCGGCGAGGCCGATTTCGACCAGCCCTTTCACTGCGATTTCGGCAACCATACGCTGACCGTGCCTGCTGACGAACCGTATCGACGGACCATCGACTTCATTGTCTACCTGACCGACGTCACCGACGGCCACGGCGCGCTGCACTATGTCACCAAGCCGGACGCCTGCGGGGTCCTCGGCAATGGTGCGGTGCTCGCTGGA
>CAZVMA010000410.1:285-2501 GCA_964628545.1 uncultured Pseudomonadales bacterium
GCGCAAGCGGCGCTGAAGGCGCTCGAGCGCTCGGCGGCGGGGCCCGCGGGCACCGTCGTCGCGCACGGCATCGATACCTTTCACCGCGGCACCAACCTGACGCTGGCAGGCGCGCATCGATACACCATGACAGTGGGCTACAAGGCCCGCGGTAATGACCAAATCGGTTTTCACGTCTGGCAGTCATCCGCGGAACGGAACTGGAGCCCGCTGCTGGCGGCGGGAACTCCCGAGCAGCTTGCCGTCCTTGGCATTCCGCCGCCGGGCGACCCGTTCTGGACGCCGAGAACGCTGACGCTGACTCAGGCCCGCTGGCCGCAATGGAACCTGCAGCCGTGGCGAGATCGTGCGCCCGCACGTTAAGCCGACGAAACGTGCGCGGGCCCTGCCGCAGGGATGGGCCCTGTCGAGAGCACGGTCTTGACGGGCCAGACGCGCGGGTCCCGCATGGGGCTGATCGGCCTCGGCGCCATGGGCCGAAATCTGGGCTGGCGACTGGTTGAGTGCGGCGTACCGCTCGCGGTCTACAGCTACGCCGAACACGAGTTCGGCACATTCGACGCAGGTCTTCCGAACCTCGAACCGACTGGAGCCTTGCGGCCGAACGTGGCCGCCGCGCTGGACACCCGCGACCTGCTGCACCGTCTTGAAACCCCGCGGCTGGTGCTGATCATGGTCACCGCCGGCGCGCCGGTAGACCGAGTCATCGACGATCTGCTGCCGGGGCTCGAACCCGGAGATATCGTGATCGATGGCGGCAACTCGCATTTTCAGGACACCGTTCGGCGCGCCAAGGCCCTGCGCGAGCGCGGCGTCGGTTTTCTGGGTGTCGGCATTTCCGGCGGCGAAGCCGGTGCGCGCCACGGCGCATCGCTCATGGTGGGCGGCGAGGCGCAGGATTACGCGCGCGTCCGGCCGCTGCTCGAGCTGCTGGCGGCCCGCACAGCGACGGGTATCTGTGCCGCGCATGTCGGCCCCGACGGCGCAGGCCACTTCGTGAAGATGGTGCATAACGGCATCGAGTACGCGCTGATGCAGGTCATCGCCGAAATATGGCACGCCATGCAGAGCACTAAGGGCTGGAACCGTCATCGCGAGCAAGCCGCGTTCCAGCGCTTCGCTCGCGGGCCTGCCGCCAGCTATCTCGTCGAGCTGACGGCACGCATCCTTGGCGTACCGGATCCCGAGGGTGGCGGCTATCTGCTCGACGCCGTGTCCGATCGCGCAGCCCAGAAGGGCACCGGTCGCGCAACGATTGCGGCTGCCTTGGACCTGGGCGTCGCGGTGCCAGGTATTGCGGCTGCCGTACAGGCGCGAATGGTGTCCAACGCGCGGCCCAACGCGTCTCCGGCCAAGGTGCAAGCCAGCGCGGAATCTGCCGGCAGCATCGACGAGGAAACGCTTGAGGCTGCGCTTGACGCTGGCTTCGTGACCAGCTTCGCGCAGGGCTTCGATCTGCTTGCGGCGGCGAGTAAGCACTACCGCTGGTCGCTCGATCTGGCAGCGATTGCCGGCGTCTGGCAAGCCGGCTGCATCATTCGGGCTTCGCTGCTCGGCAGCATCGAGGCTAGCTACCGCGACGAGCCGGGGCTGCAGCTGCTGCTGCACGCGCCCGCCATTCATGCCCGAGTGACGTCAGGCATGGACCACTGGCGTCGCTTTGTCAGCGCTGGCGTACTGGCCGGACGCACGCCGTCGTGCGCCGCCGCATCTCTCGCCTGGTGCGATGACTTGCGGACACCCGTTCTACCGACCCGACTGATTCAGGCGCAGCGCGACGCCTTCGGCGCGCACGGGTTCGAGCGCGTGGACCAGCCGGGTACATTTCACGCGTCATGGTAGGTCCGCTCGTGCTGGTGGTCTGCGGCGTGAGCGGTGCGGGCAAAACCACCATTGGCCGCCTGCTGGCGACGCACACGGGCCGCGTTTTTCTGGATGCTGACGATTTTCACCCGCCCGCCAACGTGGCGAAGATGCGACGCGGCGAGCCGCTGACCGATGCCGATCGCGCGCCCTGGCTGGCGGCGCTGCGCGCGCAGGTCGATCAGGCACTGGAAACCAGCCAACCGACGGTGCTGGCCTGCTCGGCGCTGAAGCTCAGCTATCGCGCGGCACTGGGCATCGACCAGCACCACGTGGTGTCGGTCTTTCTGGAGGGCGCGCCGGCGCTGATCGCGGCGCGTATCGCGGGCCGGCAGCACGCGTTCATGCCGGCC